>DATFPZ010000158.1:0-19717 GCA_035264545.1 Acidimicrobiia bacterium | reverse complement strand
TGGATGCCGGGATCTGGGTCCTCACCGACGAGATCTACGAGCACCTGACCTACGGCGGCGTGACCGCCCCGTCGATGCCCGTGGTGGTCCCCGAGCTCGTCGACCGCTGCGTCGTCGTCAACGGCGTGGCCAAGACCTACGCGATGACCGGGTGGCGGGTCGGCTGGATGATCGCCCCACTCGACGTCATCAGGGCCGCGACCAACCTGCAGTCGCAGTCGACGTCGAACGTCTCGAACGTCGCGCAGCGGGCCGCGCTCGCCGCGGTGAGCGGCGATCTCGCGACCGAGCACGCCCCGGAAGGACGGGAAGCAGTAGAAGGCCCCTTGCGGCTCGAGGCACGTCACGCCCGGGATCGCCGACAGCAGCTCGTGCATGCGCGTCCCCCGCCGTTCGTACGCCGAGCGCATCGCCGCGATGGCCTCGAGGTCGCCGGTCAACGCGGCGATCGCGGCCCGCTGCGCGACGTTCGAGACGTTCGACGTCGAGTGAGACTGGAGGTTGATCGCCGCTTTCATCACGTCGGGCGGACCGACGACCCATCCCACCCGCCAGCCGGTCATGGCGTAGGTCTTGGCGACGCCGTTGAGGATCACGCTCGTGTCGGCGAGTTCGGGGACGAGCCCGGGCATGGACGTGAAGCGGTGGCCGTCGTAGGTGAGGTGCTCGTAGATCTCGTCGGCGATCGCCCACACGCCGCGCTCGAGCGTCCACCGTCCGATCGCCTCCACCTCGTCAGGTGGGTAGACGGCGCCGCTGGGGTTGCCGGGTGAGACGAAGAACATCGCCTTCGTCCGGGGCGTGCGGGCGGCTTCGAGCTGCTCGACGGTGACCCGGAAGCCCGTCGCCTCGGTGGTGGACAAGACCACGGGCTTCCCGCCTGCGAGCGTGATCGCCTCGGGATACGTCGTCCAGTACGGCGCCGGCAGCAGCACTTCGTCACCGGGGTCCACGAGCGTCTGCATCACCTCATAGAGCGCATGCTTGCCGCCGTTGGTGACGAGCACCTGCGACGCCTCGCACACGACCCCTGAGTCGCGACGCGTCTTCTCGGCGATGGCGGCCCGCAGCTCCGGCAGACCCGCGGTCGGCGAGTACTTGTGGTTGCGGGGGTCGCGGGCCGCCTCGGCGGCCGCGGCAACGACGTGGTCGGGCGTCGGGAAGTCGGGCTCGCCGGCGCCGAACCCGATGACGTCCTCACCTGCGGCTTGGAGCGCCTTCGCTCGGGCGTCGACGGCGAGCGTGGCCGACTCGGTGATCGCGGTTGCCCGGTGCGAGACGCGCGTCATGCCGCCATCGTGACACGCGCCCGCGGCCACAGGGCGGGTTTTGGGCGCACGACGATCCGGACCCCCGTGGACTGGTGCGTCAGGCGACGGCAGCCGCCTCGAACGACCCGAGGTCGGCGAGGCGAGGATCGTTCGAGAACACCTCGACGATCGGCTCGTCGAGGCTGAGACGGCGCTGCACGACGCGCACGAAGTTCTCCTGGTTCCAGAGCATGAGCGTCACGGCGACGCCCGCTTCGCCGGCGCGCGCCGTGCGACCCGAGCGGTGCAGGTACGCCTTCTCGTCCTCGGCCGGGTCGTAATGCACGACCACGTCGACGTTGTCGACGTGGATGCCCCGGGCCGCGACGTCGGTGGCCACGAGCACGGCCAGCTTGCCCTTGGAGAAGTCGGACAGGGCTCGTTCGCGTGCGCCTTGGCGCAGATCACCGTGGATGGCGCCGGCGCTGACACCCTCTCGGCGCAGTTGGCTGACCAGCCGGTCGGCCCCTCGCTTGGTGCGCACGAAGACGAGTGTCCGCTCCGCGCCGCCGCTGATGGCGGCGGCGACCTTCACCTTGTCCATCTGGTGGACGTGCAGGAAGCGGTGCTCCATCTCGTCGACCGTCGCCTCCGGTGATGCAACCTCGTGCCGCACGGGGTCGTGCATGTACCGGTTGACGAGCTGTCGTACGCCGCCGTCGAGCGTGGCGGAAAAGAGCATGGTCTGATGCTCGGACTCGATGCGGTGCAGCAACTTCTGCACCTGGGGCATGAACCCGAGGTCGGCCATCCGGTCGGCCTCGTCGACCACGAGCACCTCGACCGCGTGGAGGGACAGCTCGCGTCGTTCGAGAAGGTCGATGAGCCGACCCGGGGTGCCGACGACGGCGTCGACGCCCTTGTGCAGTGCGGCGATCTGCCGGTCCATCGAGGCGCCGCCATAGACGGCGGAGACGCGTACGCCGCGCATCTTGCCCAGGGGCGCGAGCACGTTCTTGACCTGGTTGGCGAGCTCACGGGTCGGGGTGAGCACGAGCGCCCGGGGCGCCTTCGGCTCCGCCCGCCCGATGCGCTCGAGGAGCGGAAGCCCGAACGCGAGCGTCTTCCCCGAGCCGGTCTTGGCCTTGCCGCAGAGGTCGAGGCCGGCCAGGGCATCGGGGATCGTGAGGGCTTGGATCGGGAATGGTTCGGTGATGTCGTCGCGCGCGAGCGCGGCGACGAAATCGGCGGGGACGCCGAGTGTTTCGAACGTGGGTGACAAGTGGGAACTCGCTTTCGTTCTCTTCGGGCTCGTTGGTTTTGGTGGCGCCCGCCGCATTCTGCGGCGGTGGGTCCCCTCGGAACCCGTGCGCGAGCCGCGAACGGAAGCGATGAGGTGACCCGCGAGCCGTGCCGTTGTGGAGGCTTGTGCTCGCCTGACTCAGAATACCAGGTCAGACGCATAATTGGTGCGAACGCGCGGCGCGGTAGCGTCAATCGAGGTCGATGTCGATGGATTACGTGCCGGGCGAAGGCGAGGACGAGACCATCCTCGACGTGCTGGGCGAGCTCGAGTCGCTCGGGTTCACGGGGCAGTTCATGCCCCGCGAGGGCGGCCGAGTCGAGTGCCTTACCTGCCACCGGCTCTCTCCCGCCGACGAGACCGTGTTCCGGCAGCTGCGGCGCCTCGAGGGCGCGTCCGATCCCGACGACATGCTGGCGGTGGTCGGCTTGGCGTGCCCGCACTGCAGCGCACAGGGCACCGCCGTGCTCGGCTACGGACCGCAAGCCGCTGCCGTCGACACCGAAGTGCTCGAGCTGCTCGAGGACGCGCGCCGCCGCCGAACCGAAGGAGGTGCGCAGTGACCAACCCTGACGCGATCGTCATCGGCAGCGGCCCGAACGGCCTGGTCGCCGCCAACCTGCTCGCCGACGAGGGGTGGGAGGTGCTCGTCCTCGAGGCGCAGCCCGACCCCGGAGGCGCTGTGCGCAGCGGCGAGCTCACCCAGCCCGGTTTCGTGCACGATCGGTTCAGCGCGTTCTACCCCCTGGCGGCGGCATCACCCGTCATCCGCACCCTTGGCCTCGAGGAGTTCGGGCTTCGGTGGCGCCACGCACCGATCGCGCTGGCGAACCCGACGCCCGACGGCGGGTGCGCGGTGCTCTCGACCGACGTTGACGAGACCGCGGCGTCGCTCGACAACTACGCCCCCGGCGACGGCGCGGCCTGGCGCGAGATGTATGCACAGTGGCAGCGGGTCGGCCGGCATCTCGTCGACGCGCTGTTGACGCCGTTCCCACCCATCCTCGCCGGCGGTCGCCTCGCCGCCGCCGTCGGACCGCGCGACTGGGCGCGCTTCGCGCGGTTCGCGCTCCTGCCCGTCCGCACCATGGCGGAGGAGGCGTTCGCGGGCGCGGGCGGCGCACTGCTGCTCGCCGGCAACACGCTGCACACCGACCTCGGGCCCGAGCAGACACTGGGCGGGTTCTTCGGCTGGGTGCTCGCGTCGCTGGGCCAGGAGCACGGGTTTCCCGTCCCCGAGGGTGGCGCCGGTCGGCTCACCGACGCGCTGGTCCGCCGCCTCGAGGCGCGCGGCGGGCGGGTCGTCTGCTCGAGCGCCGTCACGTCGGTCGAGGTGCGCGGCCGCCGCGCCGTGGCGGTGCGCACCGAGCACGGTGACGAGATCGGTGCGGCGCGCGCGGTGCTCGCCGACGTGGGCGCGCCCGCGCTGTACGGCTCGCTCGTGCGTCAGGAGCATCTCCCGGCGCGCGTGCTCGAGGGCATGCGCGGGTTCGCGTACGACCACGCGACGGTGAAGATCGACTGGGCGCTCGACGGCCCGGTCCCGTGGTCGGCGGAGCCGGCCCGGCGCGCCGGCACGGTGCACCTCGGCGATTCACTCGACCATCTCAGCGACGTGGCGGCGCAGCTCGCGACGGGGCGCATCCCGGCACGGCCGTTCGTGCTCGTCGGGCAGATGACGACGAGCGATCCGACCCGGTCGCCGGCGGGGACCGAGAGCCTGTGGGGCTACACGCACGTTCCGCATCGGCCACTGGGCGACGCCGGGGGCGAGCTCTCGGGCAAGTGGGACGAGCGCGAGACCGAGGTGTTCGTCGCGCGCGTCGAACGCGAGCTCGAGGCACGGGCACCGGGCTTCGCCGATCGGGTCGTCGGCCGCAATGTCCTCACGCCGCCGATGCTGGAGGCCGCCGACGCCAACCTCGTCGGCGGGGCCGTCAACGGGGGCACCGCGCAGTTGCACCAGCAGCTGATCTTCCGACCCACCGTCGGGCTGGGCCGGGCCGAGACCCCGATTCGCGGGCTGTACCTCGCGTCGGCGTCCGCGCATCCCGGGGGTGGCGTGCATGGTGCGTGTGGCGCCAACGCGGCGCGCGCGGCGCTGGCAGCAGACGCCCGGCGACGCTTCGTCGCGGCGATCTCGCGATGACTACCGGGAAGAACGCACTCTCGCGGCGGTGAAACGAGGGCCGGGGTACCCAGCGAAACCTTTGGTTTCGCTGGGGTGGCCTACCAGGGCATCGAGACGCCGCCATTGGGGCGGAGGATCTGACCCGTGACGAACGACGCCGCATCCGACACCAGATAGAGGATCGTCCACGCGATGTCCTCGGGTGTGCCGATCCGTCCCAGCGGCGACATCGCGCCGAAGCGCTGCTTGTACTGCTGCAGGCGTTCCTCGTTGACGGTGCCGTCGGCGTCGACGAAGTGCTGGCGCGAGAAGTTCGTGAGGATGACGCCGGGCGCGAGTGCGTTCACCCGAATGCCGGCCTGGCCCGCTTCCATCGCCAGCGTCTTGGTGAGCATGGCAACGGCGGCTTTCGTCATGGCGTAGCACGCCAGTGTCGGCGCAGGCGTGTCGATGGCGCCGGACGAGATGTTGATGATGCTCCCCGACTTCTGCGGTGTCATGACCCGAAGGGCGGCCTGACATCCGTAGAACACGCTCTTGAGGTTGATGGCGAGGATGCGCTCGAACTCCTCGTCGGTCACGTCGGCGACCATCTGGTTGTGGGGGACACCGGCGATGTTGCCCATGACGTCGACGCGTCCGTAGTCGCCGGCGGCCCGGTCGACGAGGGCGTCGATGTCGGCGCGCTTGGTGACGTCGGTGCGCACCGACAACGCCGTTCCACCCCGCGACCCGATCTCGTCGGCCGTCGCCTGGGCCCCCTTCTCGTCGATGTCGCCGAGCACGACCGTCGCGCCCGCGCCGGCGAGCACGTGGGCGGTCGACCGGCCGATGCCGCTGGCGGCGCCGGTGAGCACCGCGACCCGATCCGACAGATCGAACGCCTCATCGATGCCGGACGTTGCGGTCACGTCAGCCATGCCGTCTCCCGTGTGACAACCGGTCAGGGGTCGAGCCTACGCAGGCGCGTCGGAAGTACGCAGATCGAGTGTCAAGCTGTCCGGGTAATGAGCGAGCTCTCGATCGTCACGCTCAACCTCCACGGCGGACAGCGCAGCCGTCGCGTCTCGACGCCGCGCCGGCGCCAGCACGGCCCACCGCCCGAGAAGGCGAGGTCCAACGGGGCGTTCGACGTTGCCGGGGTCCTGCGCTCGTTCGACGCCGACGTGGTCGTCGTGCAGGAAGCGTGGTGGCCCGACGAGGGCGCCGCCGCCGTCGACCTCGTGGCAGCCGACTGCGGCGCGACGGTGCACTGGGCGTCATTCGGCCGCGGGATCGTCGAGCCGTGGCCGCACATCATCTCGGCGCGGCCTCACCGGGCGTGCGGCCGGATCGGCCTCGCGGTCGTGAGCCGCCTGC
Source organism: Acidimicrobiia bacterium (assembly GCA_035264545.1). Lineage (GTDB taxonomy): Bacteria > Actinomycetota > Acidimicrobiia > IMCC26256 > JACDBD01 > JALZAA01. The sequence goes on along the minus strand of DATFPZ010000158.1, from coordinate 13,674 downwards.
CGGCACGGCTCGTCGAGATGATCCCGGTGGGGGACGTCCCCGGCGACCCGGCGTCCCGCCGGTGCGCGTTGCACATCGCGCTCGACGTCGGCGGTCACGACCTCGACCTCGTCGCCGTGCACCTCAGCTCGCGACTTCCGTACGCGCCGCCGACGCAGCTCCGCAATCTCCGGCGACGGCTCCCTCCACCGGATCGACGCGCCGTGATGGTCGGCGACTTCAACCTGTGGGGCCCGGCGGTCACCGCCTTGCTTCCCGGCTGGCGCCGCGCGGTCCGCGGGCGGACGTGGCCAGCACACCGCCCGCACAGCCAGATCGACCACGTGCTGGTGCGCAACGGTGTGGAAGTCGTGGACGCGGCGGTGCTGGACGAGGTCGGTTCCGACCACCGACCCGTCCGGGTGACGATCCGGCCGGTCTAACCGCGATGCGTCAGACGCCGGGCAAGCCCGCATACGCGCGCATCCGGTTGTAGAGGTCGATCACCTTCGACGCGTAGTTGGGGTCGGTGGCCCAGTTGCCGTTCCCCATCTGGTTCCAGGTCGGCGCCTTGCCCTTCGGGCTCACGAGGTCGAAGCGCGGGTCGACACACGGCGTGTGCAGCGGCGGTTGCGAGCAACTGGTCGCAGACGAATCGGCGTACGCGCGCAGGTGCTGGATCTGGGCACGTACACCGGTGTCGGCGTCGGGGAAGTTCGCACCCTGGGCGCCGCCGTCCGTTGCGCCAAGCCCGCCGTAGTTGTTCTGCCAGCACTGCACCTGGCCGCCGTAGCGGAACCACCCCGTCTCGATGATCGACTGCGCGAAGGCGATGTCGCCACGGACGTCCTCGACGTTGCCCTCCCAGGCGAAATAGGCGCTCAGCTCCTCGATCGAGACCGTCACGCACGGGGAACCGGCGGGCTGGTTGGCCCAGAAGAACCCCGCAATCTGCTCGGACGTGAGGTTCGATTGGCCCATGACCGGTACCGAGCCCGGCGCCGGTGCCTTCATCGGGCTGCATGCCGCCAGCGCCGCCAGGACGAGGACGAGGAGCACCAGCGGGGCGAGACGGTGGGAACGTTTCACGAGACGGGTCATCGGCCTGCCATCCTGCGATTTGAGGGCGGAGTTGCCAGAGTCACTTGAGTGGTTCAAGGGGTCCATGAGGTTAGCCGGGATGGCGGGGGTACGATGCGGTCTCGTGACGACAACTCCCCGCATCGGCCTGGTCCTGGGCGCCGGCGGGGTGATCGGGCACGCCTACCACGCCGGTGTGCTCGACGGTCTGTGCGACGCGACGGGCTGGGACCCGCGTGATGCCGAGGTGATCGTGGGGACGTCGGCCGGCTCGGTGGTCGGCGCCCTGCTGCGGGCGGGCTTCTCGGCGCGGGACCTCGCCGCCCGCTCAACCGGCGATCCCGTCTCACGCGAGGGGGCCGAGCTCGCGGCCCGGGCGGGCATGGGTGACCGACCGGCGCGCTTTCCGACCGGCCCGACCCGTCGCCGGGGGCTCCCACGAATGGCGTCCCCTTCACTGGTCATGCGGGCGGCGCTGAGACCGTTCTGGATGAACCGGCCCGGTGTGATGCTGGCCGGCGCGCTCCCCGCCGGGGCGGTTCCGACCGACCTCGTGGCGGCCGCGTTCCGGCCGCTGTTCGGTTCCGACTGGCCCGAGCGGAACCTGTGGCTGACCGCGGTGCGCCTTCGCGACGGCAACCGCGTCGTGTTCGGCCGACCCGGCGCGCCGCCGGCGCCCGTTGCCGACGCGGTGGCGGCGTCGTGCGCGATCCCGAGCTTCTTCGAGCCGGTGACCGTCGGCGGCGTTGCGTTCGTCGACGGCGGCGCGCACTCCCCCACCAACGCCGACTTGCTCGTTGACTACCGGTCGCCGTCGCAAGCTCCGGCTCCTGCTACGCCGGTCGGCAAAGCCGCCGGCTCCGCGGACCGCGAGCTCGACCTCGTCATCGTGAGCTCGCCCATGTCGGTGGCAGGCAACCGGCTCCGCCCGTCGCTCGACCTGCCCGCCCGCCGTCTGTGCCGTTTCTATCTGGGTCAGGAAGCGGCGCGCATTCGCCGGCGCGGCGTCCCCGTCTTCGCCTTCCAGCCCACGGGCGACGACCTCAAGCTGATGGGCATGAACGCCATGGACCCGACCCGCCGGGCACAGGTAACGAGACAAGCACGAGAGTCGGCACTTCGGAAACTGGAACGCGACGACGCGCGTTCCGTACTAGGAGCGCTCAGCGCGCTTCGCTGAACGTCAACGACTCGCGACCAGGTCCAGCCGGCGCACACCCGTCCAGACCGCGCCGATCATGCTGAACGCGGCCAGCAGTCCGGCGCAGATGAACTCCCCCATGTGCGTCATGTCTCGAACGATCTCGTCGAGCCCATCGAAGATCCCAGCCCCTATGGAGCCCAGCGCCTGAAGATCGGCGATCGTCAAGCTGTCGAGTTGACTCGGCCTCGGCCCGAAGCGGTCGACGAGCTCTTGGTACGAGACGCTCTTCAGAGGACCGTCTGACTGAATCGAGAGGGTCTGGAAGCGGACGGCTTCGTGCGTCCACACGACCGCGGCGACGCGCTCTAGCGCGTCGGCCTGATCGAGATACGGCCCACCCACGTAGCGAACCAGGATCGTGCCCGACGAGCTCGGGGAGTACGTCACCGAGGCGTCGGAGAGTCCGGAGGACCGGAGCACGGAACTTGTGTTGCTCATCGAGGGCGTCTCGCTAGGCGGCTCGAACTCTGGGCGGGGTGGGTCGAACGCTCCAAAGCCGGCAGCCGTCAGACCGAAGGTCACACCACCGACCGCGAGACCGACGGTTCGCAAGACCATCGGACTCCGAGTGCTCGGCCCAACCGTCACCCACAGGCACATGACAGCGAGCATGGCGCACGTGGCGACCAGACCCAGCCGCAATGGCCAGGACACGTCCGCAGGTATTGCGACGCCGAGAAGGAAGGCAACGATGACAACAAAGGCGATGCCATACGCGACGCGCATGAGTGAGCTACCCAAAGCTGCGTCCACGAACCGGGGCATCGCTATTGAGACCGACCCCGTGGTGCGGCGTTACACGGCGATCCGTTACCCGGCCTGCTGCTCCAGCTGCATGCGCTCGTACTCGGCGCCGGTGTCCTCCCAGTCCTCGTACTCGAGGACGCCGAGCTCGCCGAACTTCTGACGCAGCCAGCCGTCGCCGGCGTCGAGCAGACCGAGCTTCTTAAGGTTCGGGACGATCTTGGAGAACAGCATCTTACGGAACTCGCGCTGCATCGGCGCGTCGAGCATCACGCGCGTGCACTCCTGCACGGGCAGGCCGGCCCACTCCCAGACTTCCTGGCCGAGGAAACGGTCGCGCATCTTGACCGCGGCCTCGTAGCAGAACTCCTGACGCTCACGGATGCCGGCGGCGTCGAGGTCCTGGTACGCCTCCTTGAGCGACATGACGCCGAATGCGACGTGCCTCGCCTCGTCGGCCATGACGTACCGGGTGATCTGCTTCAGCAGCGGATCCGGCGACGTCTGGTACTGGAACCCGAAGGCGGCAAGTGCGAGACCCTCGATCATGATCTGCATGCCGAGATAGGTCATGTCCCACCGCGAGTCGGACACGACATCGTCGAGCAGTGACCGCAGGTGCACGTTGATCGGGAACTCGTGCGCCAACTTCTCGCTGAGGTACTTCGAATAGACCTCCACGTGACGCGCTTCGTCCATGACCTGCGTGGCGGCGTAGTACTTCGCGTCGATCCACGGCACTTGCTCGACGATCTTCGCGGTGCAGATCAACGCGCCCTGTTCGCCGTGCATGAACTGTGAGAGGACCCACGCCTGCTGAGCGGCGCCGAGATCGAACCACTCGTCTTCTGAGAGCTTCTCGAACGGCGTGCCGGCACGCTCGAGCGCCATCGTCGTGTTGAGCGGGTTGTTCGGGTCGCGGGCGATCTTCCACGGGTCGACGTCGATGTCCCAGTCGATGTCGGCAGAGACGTTCCACATCGACGTCTTGGCCTTCTCGTAGAGCTTGCTCAAGGCGGCGCGGCTGCGCTCGTAGTCCCACGTGAACAGCGCGTCGCCGGCCGAGCGCACGTTGTGGACGGCCTCACGCTTCTCTGCATCGGAAACCGTCTCGGCGAGCTCCTCCACCGTTCCCGAACGGATCTCCTGCTCCTCGACCGCCATGAGGTCGCCCTTTCTCTTCTTTTTTCGACTACGTCGTCGGTCCGACTGCGTCGTCGGTCCGACTCCGTTGTCGGGTCAGTCCTTGTTCGCCGCGGAGAGACCCGCGGATGTTCCAGCTTCGCTGGTCCCGTCCTCGCCCGCCAGCTTCAGCAATTCGGACATTCCGTCCTCGACCCCGTGGCACAGGACCCCGATGTCGGGCGCGGTGTCGTAGTCGCCGGTGACGCCGTAGTTGAGCATTCCGTTGTACGAGAAGATCGCGACGCCGACCCGCAGGTGCCCGGCGATGGGGACGAACGGGAACGCCTCGAGCATCTGCCGGCCGCACGCGTAGAGCGGGAACTGCGGGCCGGGAACGTTCGTCGTCACCGTGTTCACGTTGCGCTGCGGGATACGGAACGCCACGCGCGTTCCCAGCGCGAGCAGCAGCGCGGGCGCGAAACCCGACAGCGACGTCAGCACTTCGCCCGCGACGGCCTGCTTGGATTCCTTGAGCCCGGCCATCTGCGTCCGGATCGCGTCGAGCCGTTCGGCGGGGTCCGAGATGCCGACCGGGAGCTGGGCGAACATCGCCGAGACGCGATTGTTGTAGACACCGCGCTCGTCGGCGAGACGCACCGACACCGGCACGAGTGTGCGCACGACGCGTCCGACCGGCGACTCGTCGCGCGCCACGATCAGGTCACGGAACCCGCGGGTGAGCACCGTGAGCACGACGTCGTTCACCGTGCCGCCGAGCGCGGAGCGGACGCGCTTCACGTCCGCCAGCGTCGTGTGCGCCCAGTCCCATCGTCGGTGCGGACCGATCGGGCCATTGAGGGAGGACTCGACGGTGGGCCGCACGAGGCCCGCCATGGACGCGACGCCGCGGACGGCGTCGGCGAAGAGCTCTCCGAGCTGTCGCCACCCCCGGGCTGCCGAGCGCATGGCCCGGAACTGCTCGTACGGGCTGGCGACGAGATCTCCGACGGCCTCGCCCACCAACCGCACGTCGGACGGCTCCGGCTCTGGCCGCCACGTGTCGAGATTGGCCGGCGGCGGCTCGCGCGCGGGATCGAGCATCACCGCGAGCAGATCCGAGCCGGACACGCCGTCGACCATGCAGTGATGCACCTTCGAGACGAGCGCCCAGTGGCCGTCCTGGAGGCCCTCGACCATCCACATCTCCCAGAGCGGCTTGGTGCGGTCGAGCTGCTGAGCCATGAGCCGGCCGACGAGGTTGCGCAGCTCCTGGTCGCCGCCCGGCGGCGGCAGCGCCGTGTGACGAAGGTGGTACCCGAGGTTGAAGTGCGAATCGTCGACCCACACCGGGCGGCCGAGATCGAACCGGACGAAGCGCACCTTCTGGCGGTAGCGCGGTACGAGCGGGAGCTTGCCGGCGACGAGATCGGCGTAGTCGCCGTAGTTCGGGGCGGGCCCCTCGAAGATCCCGACCGAGCCGATGTGCATGTGGTTCGCGGCGTTCTCGACGTGCAAGAACGATGCGTCCAGCGGGCTCATGCGATCCATTGCCGCCTCCGGTCGGGCGCTCGGAGGGTACCGCGACCGTCTACCCGTTGCCGCCGGGACCCGAACCGGCGCCGGACGGCTGGTGCTCGCTAGTAGGCGAGGAGGGCGCGCAGGTCGCGGGCGATGTCGTCCACCTGCGGGAGCACCGCGTGCTCGAGCGTCGGCTCGTACGCGACGGGCGTATCGAGCGCGGCGAGGCGCCAGACGGGCGCGTCGAGATCTTCGAAGCACTCGTCTGCGATCCACGCTGCGACCTCGGCGCCGAACCCGCAGCGCAGGGTGTCCTCGTAGAGCACGAGCACGCGACCCGTCTTGGCCACCGACTCGGCGACAATGTCCTGGTCCCACGGCACGAGTGTCCGTAGGTCCACGATCTCGACGGCACCGCCGTCCGGGTCGATCTCACGGGCAGCGAGCTCGGCGCGGTGCACGGTCGCGCCATAGGTGACCACCGTGACGCGCTCGCCGCGCGCGACGTACGCGCCTTTGCCGAATGGCAGCAACCAGTCGGCCGGTGGCATCGGATCGCGGTTGTAACCCTGGCGGTACAGGTGCTTGTGCTCGAGGAACAGCACCGGATCCTCATACCGGAACGCGGTTCGGAGCAGTCCGGCGGCGTCGCGGGCGCGTGACGGGAAGGCGACGAGCAAGCCGGGAACGTGGGCGAAGATCGACTCGCCGCATTGCGAGTGCCAGATCGACCCGCCGGTGAGATAGCCGCCGATCGGGACGCGCAGGACCATCGGGCAGCTGAACGCGCCGTTCGACCGCCAGCGCAGGGTCGCCGCCTCGGACTTGATCTGCTGCATCGCGGGCCAGATGTAGTCGAAGAACTGCACCTCGGGGCTGGGACGCAGGCCCCGCGTGCCCTGACCGATGGCGCGACCGACGATGTTGGCTTCGGCGAGCGGCGTGTTGTAGCAGCGCGCGATCCCGAACTCGGTCTGGAGGCCGTGCGTAACGCCGAACACGCCGCCCTTGCCTGGCACCTTGCCCAGCACGCGTGGGTCTGCGTCGGCGACGTCCTCGCCGAAGACGCGGATGCGCTCGTCGCGCGCCATCTCTTCGTGGAGGGTGAGGCGGATCGCCTCGCCGAAGGCTACGGGTTCGCCAGCGGAGGTCGGGTCGGCTGGCACCTCGGTGACGGGGCGGGGCCCGATGAGCTGTTGCGAGATGCTCTCAGGATCGGGACGTGCCGCCGCCAGCGCTTCCTTGGCGGCGTCGGCCACGATCTCGTTCGCTTCGGCGCGAACTACCTGCGCGTCTGCCGGCGTCAGCACGCCGAGCCGGACGAGCTCGTGCTCGAGCAGCAGGATCGGATCGTGCTCGGCTTCGTCCTCGAGCTCTTCGGCCGGTCGGTACTTCTTCTGATCGTCGGAGAGCGAATGCGAGTACGGGCGCGTGACAGTGGCGTGGATGAGCCCGGGCCCCTGCCCGGCTCGGACCCGCTGGACGGCGTCGGCGCCGAGCCTGCGCACCTCGAAGTAGTCGCGCCCGTCGATCTGCGTCACGTGCAGGCCGCGGATGCCCATCACCATCTCCGACACCGGCGCGGGCGCTTGATCGCTGGCGCGCACGGAGATCGCGTACCCGTTATCGGCGACCACGTAGAGGACGGGCAGGCCGAGCCGACACGCGGTGTTCAGGCTCTCCCAGAACTCGCCCTCCGAGCACGCGCCTTCGCCGAGCGAGACATACGTGACCTCGTCGCCGTACGCGGTACAGCCGGGAAGGTCGCGCCCGACGATGTAGCGGCCCGCCTCGGCGCAACCGACCGCGGGGAGGCACTGGCTGCCCGTCGGGCTCGACTGGCTCACGATGTTGCGTTGGGCGTCGCCCCAGTGACACGGCATCTGGCGGCCTCCCGACGCCGGGTCGTCCGCGCTGCCGACCGCCTGGAGGAGGATCTCCAGCGGTGTCACGCCGAGGCCGAGGACGAGGGCGCGGTCCCGGTAGTAGGGGAAGAACCAGTCGTAGCCGGCGCGCAGCGATCGGGCGAGGCCGAGCAGCAGCGCCTCATGGCCTGCGCCCGAGATCTGGAAGAACACGTGGCTCTGCTGGCGGAGCGCGATCTCGCGGTCGTCGATCGCGCGCGAGATGCAAGCGAGGCGGTAATCGGCGAGCGTCTCCTCGAGCGGCACATCTCGATGCCCGTTGCGTCCGTTGGGATGGTGCGCGAGCCGATCGAGCAGCTTCACCAGGTTCCACCATACGACCGCGAGAACCGCAGCGGGTGGTTTCTCTGTGACTACCGTGTGATTGTGAGCGTTGTGCATACGGGGCGCGTTCGCCGTCCGCGGCACACCCAGCCCGGCTTCCTTTCCCCTGCGGTCCGCAACCTCGTCGCCGAGGCGAAGCTCGACACGGCCACGATCCCGGGAACAGGCGAGGGCGGCCGCGTCACCCGAGACGACGTGCTTGCGTTCGCCGCCCGCCCACCGACGGACAAGGCCGACGAGGTCGTCGCCCTCAACCGGGTGCAGGTGCAGACTGGCGCGCACCTGCTCCGCTCGCTGCAGGTCGCACCCCACGCGTTCATCGCGATGGAGGTCGACTTCGAGCGGGTGGAGCATGTCCGGAGGGCGAAGAAGCTCACGTTCCTTCCCTTCGTGGCCCGTGCGGTCATCGATGCCATCGCGGCATTCCCGCACGTCAACGCGTCAGTCGGTGACGGCGAGCTGATCGTGCACCGCGACGTGCACCTCGGGATCGCCGTCGACCTCGATCACCAAGGCCTGATCGTCCCGGTGGTCCACGCCGCACAGGGCAAACGTCTCGTCGCGCTCTCGGACGAGATCGCCGACGTCGCCACCCGCGCCCGAGCGAAGCAGCTGTCGCCGGACGACGTCGCCGGGGGCACGTTCACGATCACGAACCCGGGCCCGTCCGGCACGGCGATCTCGGCGCCGATCATCCACCAACCGGAGGTGGCGATCCTGTCGACCGACGGGGTCAAGCGGCGCCCGGTGGTCGTCGAGCTCGACGGCGGCGGCGAGGCGATCGTCGTCCACGCCGTCGGGATGCTCGGCCTGAGCTTCGACCATCGGGCCTTCGACGGCGCCTACGCGTCCGCCTTCCTCGCGCGCGTGCACGACATCATCGAGACGCGGGCGTGGGACGCGGAGCTCTAACCGACGCAGTCGGAAAAGCTACGCGACCCAGCCGGAATCAGAGAGCTTCCGGTCGATGGCGTAGGCGGCACTGATCAACCCGAGGTGCGTGAAGGCCTGAGGGAAGTTGCCCAGGTGCTCACCGTGGGGGCCGAGCTCCTCGGCGTAGAGCCCGACGTGGTTGGCGTAACCGAGCATCTTCTCGAACACGAGCCGCGCCTTCTGCACGTCGCCCGAACGCGCCAGCACCTCCGCGTACCAGAACGAGCACATGTTGAACGTGCCCTCCTCCCCCAGGAGACCGTCGGCGGCGGCGTTGCCAATGCGGTACCGGAACACGAGCGAGTCCTCGACCAGGCGCTCCTTGATCGCCCGGAGCGTGGAGAGCCAGCGCGGGTCGGTCGAGCTGATGAACTTGACCAGGGGCATCAGCAGCGTCGACGCGTCGAGTGTCTTCGTGCCCTTGTGCTGGACGAACGCCCGCTGCTCAGGATCCCAGAAGTTCGCGTAGATGTCCTGGTAGATCTCGTCGCGGGTCGCGCGCCACCGCTCGAACGGGTACGGGAACGAGCGACGGTCAGCGAGGCGGATCCCCCGGTCGACGGCCACCCAGCACATGAGCCGCGAGTACAGGAACTCCTGCCGCCCGCCGCGCACCTCCCACACACCTTCATCGGGAAGCTGCCAGTGGTCCGTCACCCAGTCCACGAGTCGGACGAGGTTGCGCCACAGGTCGTGTGAGATCGGCGCGCCGTACTTGTTGTAGAGGTACACCGAGTCCATGAGCTCGCCGTAGATGTCGAGCTGGAGCTGGTCGTAGGCGCCGTTGCCGATGCGGACCGGTGACGAGCCTGCATACCCTTCGAAGTTCGTGAGGACCTCCTCGGTGAGGTCCTTGTGCCCGTCGATGCCGTACATGATCTGCAACGCCCCGTCGGGTTCCAGATCGTCGCAGCGGTCCTCGATCCATCGCATGAACGCGCCCGCCTCGGCCGTGTAGCCGAGCCTGATGAGCGCGTACAGCGTGAAGGACGCGTCACGGATCCAGGTGTAGCGGTAGTCCCAGTTCCGTTCGCCGCCGCGCTCCTCGGGAAGGCCGAACGTGGGGGCGGCGACCAGCGAACCGTACACATCCGAGACCAGCAGCTTGAGTACCAGCGCGGAGCGGTTCACGGTCTCTCGCCAACGACCGTGGTACTGCGAGCGACCGACCCAGGTGCGCCAGTAGTTCACGGTCTCCTTGAACACGTCCGCGACGTACTGCGGCGACTGCGACGGGCTCACGCGTCCGGGCTGGGCCTCCTCCATCACGAAGGCGGCGGTCTCGCCGGCACGGAGCGTGAAACGTCCCACGACGGCGCCGTTCTTCACCTCCAGCGGCACCTGCGAACGGAGCCGCACGGTCCTGCCGTCGGGGCCCTCGGAATGGAAGAGGATCTCTCCTTCGCGCACGTCGACCTTGTGGCCGGCGCGGCCATAGTCGAAGCGGGGGTCGAAGATGATGTCGAAGGACGACTCGCCTCGGACCCCTTTCGCCCGACGGACGAGGGCGTGGCAGTGCTCGTGCTCGTCGATACCGACGGGCATGAAGTCGGACACCTCGGCCACGCCGTCGCGATCGAGTGTTCGTGTGATGAGGACGTTCGTGTCGGGGAGGTACATCTGCTTCACGGCGCCGCGGGCGTGACGCGGGCGTAGCTGGAACCGGCCGCCGTTCTCGGCGTCGAGCAGGGAGGCGAAGATCGTCGACGACCCGAAGTGCGGGTACGACATGAAGTCGATCGCTCCGTCCGTGCCGACCAGAGCGACGGTGTGCAGATCGCCGATGACGCCGTGGTCCTCGATCGGGAGATACCCGCCGGTGCTCATGGACTCCCTGCTCCCTTCCCGCAGAGTGATCGAGCCGATGATCCCACGTTGATTCGCAGTCGACACGGTTGTCGGATGCCAGCGCCGGTTAGCGTGTGGGTCTCATGAATGACATGGCCGCCAAGGTCGTCGTGATCACGGGCGCGAACGCCGGGATCGGAAAGGAAGCCGCCGTCGCGCTCGCCGGCCGCGGGGCCCAGGTGGTCATCACCTCCCGCGACGAGGAGCGCGGCCGCGCGGCTCGGCAGGAGATCGTGGAGCGGAGCGGAAACGACTCCGTCGACGTCATGCTCCTCGACCTCGCCAGCTTCCGGTCGATCCGTTCGTTCGCGGCCGACGTGCTCGGCCGCTTCGATCATCTCGACGTGCTCGTGAACAACGCCGGACTGATCCTGTACCGCCGTGCCGAGACCCAGGAGGGCTTCGAGGAGACATTCGGCGTCAACCACCTCGGCCACTTCCTGCTCACCGACTTATTGCTCGAGCGGTTGCGCGCCAGCGCACCGTCCCGAGTGGTGGTGGTGTCGTCGCACGCGCACAAGGGGGCGCGACGCGGACTCGACTTCGACGACCTCCAGGCCGAGCACAAGTACAAGTGGATGGACGCGTACAACAAGTCGAAGCTGGCGAACATCTACTTCACCAGGGAGCTCTCCCGCCGGCTCGACGGGACGGGCGTCACGGTGAACGCCCTGCATCCCGGGTTCGTGCGCAGCGAGTTCGGTCGGGGTGGCGACCTGGGCGGCATCTACGGCTGGGGGATCAAGTACCTGGCGAGCCCGTTCGCGATCAGTCCGGAGAAGGGCGCGCGCACGACGGTCTATTTGGCTTCTTCGCCGGAAGTGGACGGCATGTCGGGCGGGTACTTCTACAAGTGCAGGCCGTCCGTTCCGTCGCGCATGGCGCAGGACGACGACGCTGCCCGCCGCCTCTGGGACGCGAGCGAGACGCTCGTCGCCTCCGTCCCCGCGTAGCCCGCGCTTACGGGATCAGCACCACGCGCCCGAAGGCCTGACGGCTCTCGATGTACTCGTGGGCGCCCGCCGCGTCGGAGAGCGGGAACGTCCGGTCGACAACGATTCGGAGGTTGCCGGCGGCGACATCCTCGAGGTGGCGGGCGATGTTGGCGCGCACACGGTCGGTGGTGATCTCGGCGCCGAGGAAGACGCCGGTGAGCGTCTGGCTCCCCATCATCAGCATCGAGGCGTCGAGCGGGTGCGGATCGCGACCCGCGTTGCCGACGAGCGTGACGCGGCCGCGGTACGCGAGCGACTGCACGCTGCCTGCGAGCGTCGAGCCGACCGAGTCGACGACGAGGTCGACGCCGCGCCCGCCGGTGAGCTCGCGGGCGACGACGGGGAACTCGCTCGTGCGGTAGTTGATGCCGTGGTCGAGGCCGTACTCGTGCAGGCGCTCGAGCTTCTCGTCGCTCGACGCCGTCGCGAGCACGGTCGCGCCGGCGCGCTTGGCGAGCTGGATGGTGGCGAGCCCGACACCGCTCGCGCCCGCCTGGACGAGGACCGTCTCGCCCGGTTGCAGGTGCCCGAACTCGAACAGGCAGTCGTCGGCGGTGCCCCACGGCACCGGCACGCACGCCGCCTCGACGATGTCGAGCCCGTCGGGCACGACCCACGTGACGATCGACGGTGTAGCGACCCGCTCGGCGTGCGACCCCCACAACATCGTGCACACCACCCGCTGCCCGGGCTGCCGATCGTGCACGTCCGCCCCGACCTCGGCGATCGTGCCCGCGCACTGGTACCCGACCACGTGTGGCGAGGTCGCCATCTCTCCGCCGGCGCGGTGGAGCGTGTCGCCGCCCTCGATGCTCACCGCCTCGACGTCGACGAGCACATCTCCCGGCCCGCACACGGGGTCCGGCACGTCCTCGTACCGGAAGACACTCGGCGGACCGGTCTCGTAGTAGACGGCAGCCTTCATCGCCGCCGACGCTACTGCGCATCCGACAGATCCGGTCTACGAGACGACGTGGAACTCGACGCGGTAGAGGAGCGTGTCGTTATCGATGGGCCCCGCATGGGCCGCGCGCCGTCGGAGCTCCTCTCGGTCTTGTTCGCCCGATCGCCGAACATCGGCACGCGTCACGCTCGAGAACGGCACCAGCTCGATCGAATCGATCTCGATCACTACGGGCCCGACCGGGTAGCGGCCTCCGACTTTGACCTTCGGCCGGCGCCACAGCCTGAACGAGACCGTGATGTCGCCGGAGGCCACGTCATCGCGCAACTCGGGGCTGAACTGCACGAGCAGACGCTAGGGCGGGTCGGGATCATCGGGCGGGACGAGATCCCGATCGCCGTTCTCGCCCACGACCTTCCAGCCGAAGTACGTCTTGAGATCGTGATGGTGCGAGCAGGGTCGCCACAGGTTGGCGAGCTCGGTACGACCGCCCTCGGCCAGCGGCACGATGTGATCGATCTCGAGGAACTGGTCGTTGGCGCACCCTTTCACCGGGCACTTCGGGTCACGCGCTTCGAGCGCCCGCCGCAGCTTGGCCGGGATCGTGCGCGTCGGATTCGACACCGCCGTAACGTCATCGCCGTCACGCACCAGCACCGACACCACGGAGTCATCCAGCAGGGCCCGGGCCGTGGTCACCGGCGCCGGGCCGACGCCGCTGATGTCGCAGCGCTCTCCGTGCTCGGTGTGGCCGCGAGCCAGCGCCGCACTGTCGACCACGACGCTGAACTGCACCGGCTTGCACGGCCCTTCGCTGGCCAACGCCACCAACGCGTCATCGGCGTACGCGGCGCGGGCCTCCCGGCGGCCGGCGCGGCGGGCGTCCCGGAAGATCCGATCGACGTGAGCCTTCCACGCCGAGCTGAAACGCGCCCCCGCGTCAGGCGCTAGACGTGCCTCGAGCCGGTACGTTCCGTCGGGGTCGGTCCACTCGTGCGCACGCCGCTGAGCGTGCAGACGACGCGCCCATGCCCGGTCGTCTTCCTGGGCGCCGGCACGTACCTCCCGGCAACGGTCCCGCAAGCCTTTGACGCC
>DATFPZ010000157.1:0-11674 GCA_035264545.1 Acidimicrobiia bacterium | reverse complement strand
CGATGCAGCGCGACCTGCTGGTCAGCGGGTATTTCCGAGTGGACACGGAGGGCGTCAGCGGCGGCAACGTGCCGATCTTGCGCCTGTTCGACCGCGCGGGCGCCCGCATCGTCAATCTCCGGCGACAGAACCTCAGCGGTGACCGCGTCTGGATCGAGTACGGCGGCGTGAACACGAGCACGCCGGGTCGGCTTCCGCTCGGCACTTGGAGGCGGTTCGAGCTGCACCTGAAGATCGGCGGCCCCGGCGCTGACACGATCGAGTCGTCCCTCGATGGCGTCCAGTTGATCCGCACGACCACCGCAACGCTCGGCACGGACGGGATCACCGCCGTCCAGATCGGCAACGAGACGAAGAAGCAGGCGTTCTCGCTCGTCGCCGACGACGTCGTCATTCGCGCGCACTGAGCGAAAGCGACCAGGCCGACGCCGCGGGTCGAGAACCCGTCGGCCGCACTCGGAAGAAACCGGGTCCGCGGCGCGTTTAGCTCCTAGACCGCGAGAGCCACAATCGAAGGCTCTCTCTGACTCTGTGGCTCTGGAGATACATGATGTCGCGAACCCTCAACCTCGGATCCCGTCCCCGTCGAGTCCTCGGGGTCGCGCTCGCAGCGCTGGCCGCCATGCTCGTCGGTTCGGGCGCATCCGGCGCCGAGGCCGCGACGACCCTGCCGTCGGGTTTTACGACGTCGCAGTTCGTGAGCGGTCTGGCGCGTCCGTATCAGATGGGGTTCGCCCCGGACGGGCGGGTTTTTGTCTCCCAGCAGGGCGGCAAGCTGCGGGTGGTCAAGAACGGGGCGTTGTTGGCGACGCCGTTCGTGACCGTTCCGGTGGATACCGCGGGCGACCGCGGCCTGATCGGCGTCGCGTTTGATCCGAGTTTCGCCGTTGACCCGTGGGTCTATGTCTATTACACGGCCACCACGCCGACGATTCACAATCGCGTGAGCCGCTTTCGTGCCTTGGGCGACGTCGCGGTCGCGGGCAGCGAGCAGGTGTTGATGGACTTCGAGACGCTCGGGACGTCTACGACGCACAACGGCGGCTCGCTGAACTTCGGGCCCGACGGCAAGCTGTACATCACGACGGGCGAGAACGCGCAGCAGGGCGGGACGCTGGCGCAGTCGATGACCAGCCTGCTCGGCAAGGCGCTGCGCATCAACCGTGACGGGACGATCCCGGAGGACAATCCGTTCTACGCGACCGCGACGGGCAACTACCGCGCGATCTTCTCGCTCGGGCTGCGCAATCCGTTTACCTCGGCGATCCAGCCCGGGACCGGGCGGTGGTTCATCAACGACGTCGGCGCGGGGACGTGGGAGGAGATCAACGACGCCGCTGCTGGCAAGAACTACGGCTGGCCGAACACCGAGGGGCAGACCAGCGATCCGCGCTTCACGAGTCCGCTGTTTGCCTATAACCATGGTTGGACCGACACGACCGGGTGCGCGATCTCCGGCGGCACGTTCTATAACCCGGCCACGCCGCAGTTCCCCGCCGGGTATGTCGGCGACTACTTCTTCGCCGACTACTGCACGGGCTGGATCCGGAGGTTCGACCCGGCCGATGGCTCGGTCACGCCGTACGCCTCCGGTGTCGAGGGTCCCGTCGACATGGATATCGGGGCCGACGGCAACCTGTATTACCTCACGCGCTCGATGGAGACCGGTAACCCTGGCGCGATCTATAAGGTTCAGTACTCGCCGAAGCCCGCGATCGAGACGCAGCCCAGCGATGCCACGATCGCGCTCGGGGAATCGGCGACCTTCAGCGTCACGGCCTCCGGCGAGGAGCCGCTCTCCTATCAGTGGCAGCGCGACGGCGCCGACATCGCAGGCGCGACGTCGTCCGGCTACACGCTGTCGGGCGCCGGCGCCGGCGACGACGGCGCTCGCTTCAGGGTCGTCGTCAGCAACGGGGCGGGCACCGTGACGAGCTCGGAGGCGACGCTCACGGTCTCCTCCAACGCGCGCCCGCAGGCGGTCATCCTCACGCCGCAGGACGGAACGAAGTACAACGCCGGCTCGAGCATCTCGTTCACCGCGAGCGCGACCGATGCCGAGGACGGCACGCTGCCGGCGAGCGCCTATGCATGGGAGCTGATCTTCCACCACCACACCCACACGCACCCCGGGCCGAACGTCGAGGCCGGACCGACCGGCGACGGCAGGAGCGGGTCGATGACGATCGCCGACGAGGGTGAGACCGACACCGACGTGTACTACGAGATCAGCCTCACCGTCACCGACTCCGACGGCGCCACGCGCACCGTCTCGCGCAACGTGACGCCCAACGTCAGCACCGTCTCGATCCAGTCGACGCCGACCTCGGCCGACGACGGGCTCGTGGTGACGGTCGACGGTCAGCCGTTCCACACGCCGTACTCCACGCCGAGCGTCGTGGGCATGAAGCGGGTCATCGGTGCCGTCACGCCGCAGGTCATGGGCAGCGACAGCTACGAGTTCACGGAGTGGTCGGACGGCGGCGCCGCGACCCACGAGATCGTCACCGGCGGCAGCGACGCGACGTTCACCGCGGCGTTTCGGTCGGTCGGTGACATCGTGGCTCCGGACACCACGATCGATTCGGGGCCGACGATGACGCGTGACGCGACGCCGGACTTCGCGTTCAGCTCCGGCGAAGCCGGATCGACGTTTGAGTGCGCGGTCGACAGCGGCAGCTTCGGCGCCTGTGCCTCCCCGACGACGCTCGCGACGCTCGCCGACGGACAGCACGTCTTCGCCGTCCGCGCGACCGACCCGGCGGGCAACGTCGACGCGACGCCCGCCACCAAGACCTTCACGGTCGACACGCTCGGGCCTCAGGTGGCGGTCACGTCGCCCACGCTCAACCAGATCGTCTCCGGCACGATCAACTTCGCCGCGACCGCCACCGACACCGTCGGCGTCACCGGCGTCAAGTGGTACATCGACGAGGTCGAGGTCGCCTCAGACTACAACGGCGCGCCGTGGACGAAGACGTGGAACACCACGGCCGTCGCCGACGGCTCCCACAAGGTCTTCGCCAAGGCCAGGGACGCCGCCGGAAACTGGACGACGTCGGCCAAGTTCAACTTCACCATCCGCAACACCGTCTACAGCGGGCTCGACACGATCATCGACTCCGCGCCGGCGCTCACGAACGATGCGACGCCCGACTTCCTCTTCAGCGCAACCCAGCCCGAGGCCACATTCGAGTGCCAGATCGACAACGGCAGCTTCGAGGCGTGTACCTCGCCCAAGACGTTGCCCGCGCAGACCGACGGCTCGCACACGTTCTCGGTTCGCGCCCTCGCGAGCGGCGCCGTCGATTCCACGCCGGCAAGCCAGGCCTTCACGGTCGACACGACCAAGCCGGCCGTGTCGGTCAGCTCGCCCGTCGCCGGCTCGACCGTCGCGGGCGTGATCACGCTCGGCGCCAACGCCACCGACGCGTCGGCGGTCACCGGCGCCAAGTGGTTCCTCGACGCGATCGAGGTCGCCTCGGACTACGACGGGGCGCCCTGGTCGCGATCGCTAGACACCAACTCGCTCACCGACGGCAGCCACAAGCTCTACGCCAAGGCACGCGACGCCGCAGGCAACTGGGGATCCTCGATGACCATCACGTTCACGGTGAGCAGCAACCCCCTGCCGGACACCACGATCGATTCCGGGCCTGGGCTGACGAACGACCCGACGCCCGACTTCACTTTCGTCTCCAGCGAGGCGGGTTCAACGTTCGAGTGCAAAGTCGACACGGGCAGCTTCGAGACCTGCACGTCCCCCGAGACGCTGTCGACACTGACGGACGGCCAGCATGAATTCTCCGTGCGCGCGGTCGCAGGCGGCGTCACCGATCCCACCCCCGCAACCCGTATCATCGTCGTCGACACCAGACCCCCCACCGTGTCAGTCAGTTCGCCGCTCGCTGCGTCGACCCTAGCCGGCTCGGTGACACTCGGCGCCAACGCCTCAGACGAGGGCGGGGTTACCGGCACTGCGTTTTACGTCGACGGGGTGGAGGTCGCGACCGACTACGACGGCGCCCCGTGGTCGAGGCCGTGGAACACGGCGACTGTCGCAGACGGAACGCACGAGGTGGCCGTCAAGGCGCGCGACGCTGCGGGGAACTGGGCCACGTCGGCCGTCGTCGCATTCTCGGTGAGGAACGCACCGAAGCCCGACGAGCCGGATGGACCGGGCGATACAGGTGGGACCGGCGAACCAGATGGGACCGGCGAAACAGGTGCGTCCGGCGAGGCCGGCGGATCTGGCGGATCCGGCGAAGCCGGCGGGACCGGCGCTTCTAGCGGCTCAGGCGACCCGCCGAGCGCCGACCGTCTAGCCATTTCGGTTGCGGTGAGACCCCAGAAGCGCAAGACGGTGCTGGCCAAGGGCCTCGCGCTGTCGGTCGACTGCTCGATCGCGTGCTCGGCGGTGGCCACGCTGACGATCCCTCGGAAGACAGCGATCAGGCTCGGCCTCGCCAGCAGGGGCACTGGTGCGGTTCCCATCGGAAGAGCCGCCAGCACTACCGACGGGAGGACGAGACTCCGGGTCAGGCTTGCCGCCGAGGCGCGCAGGCGTCTCGCTCGCGTAAAGAGGGTGACGATAACCGTTTCCGTGAGCGCTACGGCGACGCCAGGAAGCGAGCGGATGACTGCCAAGCGCACGGTGACCGTGCAGGGGCAGTAAGGCTCACTCGCGGCGCACCGCGAAAGCCCGGCTCGGCGGAGCTCGCTCTGACGTGATCCTCGAAGACGACCTTCACGGTCGAGCGACAGGCTGACTGCGCCAGGCGGGAACACAACGCGGTCCGCGGCCTCCGCTATCAGGCCGTCGGGCGTCGGGGACACCGGCCATCTGAACCACGTAGGGATCCGACGCCCAGGGCTCGCCCCCGCCCGCCGTTCACCTGTCAGCGAGAATACGCTCCGGCGGTCGTGCGCGTGTCCACAGCGCCTCCGAGCGTCCCGGAACGACCGTTCCGCGGGATCTATCGAGACGTGCTGTGAGTACCGCGGAACCCAGCGGCAATGCGTGCTCGATCCAGTCGTCACGTTGGGTCCAGCCGCCCGTCTCGCCTGTCACGCCGGAGGTCGCGGGTTCGAGTCCCGTCGCTCCCGTAGCGGATCAGACCGAGCGCCGTATGATCACGCTGAACGGAAACCGCCTTCCCAGCGAGGGAGGGCGGCTTCCGGTGCTCCGGCGGCTCTGGAGCGGTTAGATCCCGCCACAGGCGGCGACGACGGAGATCTCGGCGTTGACTCCCTCCGAGATCAGCGGCCAGCCGTTGTTGCGGTGCTGCGTGACGTGCACGTAGGTGATGTTGCTGTAGATCCCGTAGACGGCCGCGGAGACCGGGTAGTGGTTGTAGCCGCCCTTGGGCGTCACGGTGATGGCGCACTTCGTCATGTCGACGCCGGCGAAGCTGAGGTAGTACTTGCCCGCGCCCCAGTTGCCGTTGTACTGGACCGGGGCGTTCTTGGCGAGGAGCGTGCCGTCCGGGTTCAGGCGCGCGCAGTAGAGGTTGTTCGGACCTACGTCGCCCTTCTGCCCCTTCTCGCCGCGAGGAGTCATGAGGGCCCACATGTCCGGCACCATGCAGGGCGAGTAGATGGAGGCGGTGGTCGGGTCGCCCTGCTGCCACTTGTCCGTGCCGGCCTTGACCTTCACGTAGGAGCCGGCTGGGCGGTCCTTAGTCACCTTCCCGCAGGTGTTGTAGCTCGTCGCCGGGTCGTAGACGACGTCGCCAACGACATACGTGACCTTGTTGTCGAACACCCCGCGGTGGACGAACCCGTCGCCCTTTGGGCCCTTCTGGTTCCAGCTGATCGGCGTGCTGCCCGCGTTGCAAGTCGCCGCCGAGTCGATCACCTTGACATAGCCCGACCCGTCGTAGCAGCCCTTGATGACCCCGTCGGGACCGGGGATCGCGCCGAAGGCGACGCTGCCGCCCGCCAGCACGGCAACGACGCCGATTCCGATGGCCACGCGCTTGAACATTGTCCGCTCCTTCGTGGTCGAAGTTGACTGCGGGCATGCTCGGTCGGATCGACCCTGGTTCGCTACGGGGTGGGACCCTGGACTAACCCGGTCAGAGCTCCCGGGAGCTCCTTTCGTCCCTTGACCTCAAGCTTGCGATACGTGCTGGCGAGGTGCATCTCGACCGTCTTGACGGTCAGGAAGAGGTGCTGCGCGATCGCCTTGTTGGTCATCCCCTCGGCGGCCAGGCGCGCGACGCGCTGCTCGGAGCCCGTGAGCGACTCGACGCCTGTGCGCACGAACTTGCGCGGGCGCCGCCCATGATCCGCAGCTCCTCGGCGGCGCGCACCTCGATCGGCTCGCACCGCTCCGCCACGGCGTACTCCAAGGCGGCGTAGAGATGCTCCCGGGCCAACGTGCGCTCGCCATCGCGGCGGAGCCGGCTGCCGAGCTCGAGCTGCGCCCGCGCCCGCGCCAGCGGTAGGGGCTCGGCCGGAGCAGCTCGACCGCACGCTGCAGCAGCGCGAGGCCGTCGGGCCCCGGCGACAGCGCGCCGAGCGTCGACAGCAGATCGCCGAGCTCGCCGGCGTCCCCGATGCGCTCGGTCTTCGGAAGCCACGCGTGGATCGCGGCGACCGCCTCGGGCGTCCGGTCCAAGCCGGCGAGCGCCCGCGCGTACGAGGGCAGCCAGCCGAGTCCTGACCTCAACGGGTACGGATCGTCGGTGAGGTGCGGGCCGCAGCGCGGACGAAGCAGCCGCTCGGCGGTGTCGTAGTCGCGTCGCAGGAGAGCCAGCGCCCCGCGCCGTGCCGCGACGGCCGTCTCGGTCTCGTCGTCCTCGCCGAGCGACGCCAGCTCGTCGAGCCGCCGGTGCGCCTCGTCGGCACGACCCTGGTAGTTGAGGCCCAGGCTCGCTCTGTCGAGGGCGTTGCGCCGCGTACGCAGATGCAGATCTCTCGTCGCCAGGACGAGGTCGCACAGGTCCAGCGCCTCACGGAAGTCGCCCCGCGCGACGGCAGCCGAGGCCAGCGCAGCCTGAGCGATGCCGTGCGACGCCTCGAGGCCGAGCTCGCGCGCGCACGATCCGCTGCTCACCGAGCGCCGCAGCATGCGCCGGGTCGAGCGACGCGAGCAGGAGGATCGGGTCGCCGAAGTCCGTCCCGAGGTCGGCGGCGTGCGACGTCGCGGTGTCGTCGACGGCACGTCGCAGGACCGCGACGACCTCGTCGAGAGGCTCCGCCCGCAGATGCAAGTCCCAGGCCTTGGCTTCCAGCCCCATCCGCTCGGCCTCCGTGTCACCCGTGAGGCCGTCCGGAATGCGATCGGCCGCCGCGCGGAACTGGTGGTGCAGTCGACGGTCGAAGATCGCGGCGCCGACGATCAGCGCATCGACGACGAGCTGGCGCTGGGCATCGAGCTCCGCACTGGATCGCAGCACCTCGAGCCCCTCCACCGTGTCTTGCCAGCGGGCGTTTGGCGTAGCGCACGAGCGCCACGTCGAGCGCGGTGTCGATCCGTCGCTCGGCGTCGTCGGTCTCACGCAGCGCGGCCTCCAGCATGGCGATCGACTCCACCCGCCCGAGCTTCCCCTGCAGCCGTCCGAGCTCATGGCCGATGTGTGCCCGCTCAGGGCTGCTCTGCGGTGGCTCCGCCAGCGCCCGCTCCAGGTAGCGCACCGTGGCCCGCGGCGCGGCGCGCTCCAGAGCCTGCGCGGCGGCGGCGACCAGGATCCGGACGTTCTCGGGTTCGCCCTTCGTGGACGCGCTGAGGACGTGCGCGGCGATCTCATTGACCGGCGCCCCTCGCGTCCGCAGCCGCGCGGCTGCGGTGGCGTGGCCGCGGCGGCGCTCGAACCCGCCGAGCTGCTCGTACACCGCCGACCGCATGAGTGGGTGAACGAACGACAGCAAGTCGCCGGCGGCCAGGACCTGGGCGACGACGAGCCCGTCGGCGGCGGCAGCGGTCGCGCCAACGGGAGGTCCGCGACCGCGGCGGCGTCCTCGAGCCGGGCGCCCGTCGCAAACAACGCCGCCGCCCGTGCCAGCGCGACCGCATCGGCGGAGACGCGCTGGACGCGCTCGAGCACGGACCGCCCCACCGACGACGGGGCGATCGCGTCGAGGTCGGCATGGGGCGGCGCCGCGGCGAGCATCCGTTTGAGCTCGAGCAGCAGCAGCGGGTTGCCGCCGGTCACCCGGTGCACCTCCTCGCTCGGACGGTCCTGGATCATTCGCCCGACCGCGTCGGGGCTCAGGGGCTGTGGGCGGATCATCAGCGCGAACTCGCCCAGGGCGGCGGTAAGCCCGTGCTTGACCCCCGGCTCGTGCGGGCGCGCCGTGGCGAGGAGCAGGATCGGCAGACCTTCGAGCCGGGCGCGACAGATGGGCGACGAACCGGCCGGATTCCTCGTCGAGCCAGTGCAGGTCGTCGATCGCGAGCACGAGCGGCGTACGCTCCGCCAGATTCGACACCAGGGGCGAAGAGACCGTAGAGCGGATCCGCGATTCGGGCGCCACTGTCGGCGATCCCGCGAAGCCGAGTACGGGCCGGGCGAGTGCGGCGGGCCCGGCGAACACCGCCTGGCGCGATGCCTCTGAAAGCCGCAGCACCGGCGCCGACAGCAGCTGCCGCACGCCGCCGTAGGCGAGCCCGGCTTCGAGCTCGGTGCCCCTTGCCCGCAGCACGGTTGCGCCGGCGGTCCGCTCGGGCGCGAGCGCTGCACCCAGCAGCGCGCTCTTGCCGATGCCCGGCGGCCCCTCGACGAGCGCGGCGCCTCCGGAGTGGTCCTGGGTCAGGAGCTCCACGAGCCCGGTCAGGCGCGCGATCTCGGCATCGCGCTCGAGCAGGTCGTCCGGACTGCAGCGCAGAGGCGAGAACTCGTCCCGCAACCCGGGCGCGCAGAGCTGGAACACCTGTGGAAGGAGCGGGCGCAGCCAGGCGTCGCCAGGCGGCGCGTCCTCGCACGCGTTCGCCACCGCACCCGACACGAGGATCTGGCCGCCGTGGCCGATGTCACGCAGGCGCGACGCGCCGGCGAGCGCCTCCTCGGCCGTGCCGCCGTGCAGCGCGATGCACAGGGACACGGGGATCGGCGTCGGCCAGTGCTCGGCCCCGAACGCGCGCTGCAGTTCGATCGCACAGGCGCAGGCCGTGTCGGCAGCCTCGAATCCGGCCAGGGGCGCGCCGCCCTGACGAAAACTCCGCGCGAGCGTCCCGCCGTGTCTGGCGATCACGCGGCCGGCGACGCCGTCTTGTCGCGCGAGCGCTGCGGCCATCTCCTGCGGCGCCTGCTCCCACAGCGCGGTCGATCCTTCGACATCGGCGAGTAGGAACGTGGCGGTCAAGCTGCCGAGGTTGATCGAGGCGCTTTTCTAGGCGCCCGTGGACATGCCGGAGGAGGCTGCGGTGAAGCGGCATGAGTCACACCTCGCCAACGTACCGCCGGCGCCGGGCCAGCGGATAGGGCTCGACCTCCGGAACCAGACCGTCCCGCCGACCCGCGCGACGAATCAGCAGCGACCCCTCCATGGCCGGGTACGAACCGGGTACCAAACCCATCTCAGCGACCCGTTCGAACGGCGCTCATCACCACCCTCTAGGCCTGATTCCCCTGTAATTCGCCTTCTTCCGGACTCGCCTGTCACGCCGGAGGTCGCGGGTTCGAGTCCCGTCGCTCCCGTAGCGCGAGCCGCTGCCCGCAGCGGCTTCTTCGCGGCTCAGCCGCCCGCGATCGGGTTGCCTTGCTCGCCGATCCGCTGGGCGGTGAACGACAGGTTCCAGCTGACCCGGCCGCCGTGGGGGCTGAAGGGATAGGCCTTGTCGTAGTCGAGCGTGCCTCGAACGTGACCGTGATGCGCGGGCTCGTGAGCTGGGTGGTCGGTATCTGCTCGACGTAAGCGTCCGGCACCAGCTGCGCCTCCTCGGCCGTGGACATCCCGAGGTGGCAGTCGTCGCCGTTGACGGTGCCGATCGTGGGCATCAGGCGGGCCCTCCCGCCCGGCGCGCCCCGCGCATCTGCGCGCGGCAGGCGCGCGCACCCACTCGGACCGGCATGCACGCCACCTTGCCGGGCCCCGCCACCGCGCGGATGATCACGCCATCCCGCGAGAAGGAGCCGGATCCATGGTGGTCTTCGCAGCCGATTACCCGTTCCTCGACGTCCTCTGGACGATGGTCATCTTCTTCTGCTGGGTGGTCTGGATCTGGATGATGATCCTCATCCTCGGCGACGTGTTCCGGCGCGACATCTCCGGCTGGGCGAAGGCCGGCTGGGTGACGTTCCTGATCGTCCTGCCGTTCCTGGGCGCGCTGATCTACGTGATCGCCGAGGGCAAGCAGATGACCGAGCGCCGGATCAGCGACGCACAGGTCTCGCAGGCCAACTTCGACGACTATGTCCGCAAGGTCGCCGCCGACGGCGGGTCCGCCGGCGAGATCGCGCAGGCCAAGGCCCTGCTCGAGAGCGGCGCGATCAACCAGACGGAGTTCGAGCAGCTCAAGGCCAAGGCGCTCGCCTAGCGCCGCGGGCCGTCGGCGATGACATACGTGTCCGCCCAGCGGTCGCCGAGGCGCTGGCGGAACGGCGAGGTCATCATCCCGATCCACGCGATGACGTAGAAATACTCGATCAGCAGCGGGATCGTGCGCTTGACGAGCGCGCCCGTCGTGGGCACGTTCCCACGGCGGTCGACGACGCGGATGCCCGCGAGCCGCTTGCCGGGCGTGCGGCCGTGGCGGCGCTGGGTCAGCACGTAGTAGGCGACCTGGCCGACGGTGAAGGCGAGCACGAGCACCGCGACGAACAGCGCGTCGCTCGCACCGCCCTCGGGCAGCACGCTTCCCGCAAGCACGACGAGGATCAGGAACAGCACGACGAAGATCGTGCTGTCGAGCCAGTGCGCGAGGTATCGCCGGCCCGAGACGCGCGTGTTGCCGGTGTTCGGCTCGATCGCGGGAGCGTAGTCGCAAGCGCGGGACTCGCACTCCGGTTCCCATTGGGAGAAGATGCGGGCAACGACGTTCTTCGGAGAGGGAGACCCCATGAGCGACCGCGGATTGCTGCTCCTGCAAGGTGGGCGGATCGTCGCCGCCGACGGCGAGTACGACGCCGACGTGCTGATCGATGGCGAGAAGATCGCCGCGGTGGGCGCCGTCGACGCCAACGGCGCGACGGTCGTCGACGTGTCCGGCTGCAAGGTGATGCCGGGTCTGATCGACAACCACACACACCTGTCGATGCCGTTCATGGGGATGTGGTCCTCCGACGACTACGACACGGGCACGCGGGCGGCCGCGGCCGGCGGCGTGACCTGCCTGGTCGACTTCGCCATCCAGCGCGAGCCCGACAATCTGACCGCGGCGCTGGCCGAGTGGCAGGGCCGCGCGGAGGGCGCCGCGCACGTCGACTACGGCTTCCACATGGCGATCACCAACGCCAACGAGGCGACGCTCGACGACATGGAGTCGATGACCGACGCCGGCGTCAGCTCCTTCAAGCTGTTCATGGCCTACAAGGGCGAGCTGATGACCCGCGACGACGCGCTCGCGGCGACGATGGAGCGCGCCCGCGACCTCGGCGGCCTGATCATGGTCCACGCCGAGAACGGCGACGTGGTCGACCTGCTGGTCAAGCGCGCGCTCGCGCGCGGGGACACCTCGGCGA
Organism: Acidimicrobiia bacterium; assembly: GCA_035264545.1. Taxonomy (GTDB): domain Bacteria; phylum Actinomycetota; class Acidimicrobiia; order IMCC26256; family JACDBD01; genus JALZAA01. The sequence continues at coordinate 47 of DATFPZ010000157.1, read as the reverse complement.
TCCACCACGCGCTCACCCGGCCGGAGTTCGTCGAGGCCGAGGCGACC
>DATFPZ010000156.1:0-2787 GCA_035264545.1 Acidimicrobiia bacterium | reverse complement strand
TCCGAGAACGTCCCGTCGCCCTCGTTCCAGAGCAGCGCGCCGTGGCTCGCCGTCGTCACGTAGAGATCGGTCCAGCCGTCGCGGTCGAAGTCGGCTGCGACGCAGCCGCTGCCGCGAACCGCGAGGTCGGCGCCCGACGCGGCGCTGACGTCCACGAACGTACCCTCGACGTTGTGGAAGAGGGCGCTTCGCGGCGGGCCGCCCTGCTTCTCCCAGCGATCGAGCTGGGTCTCCGCGTAGGAGTTCACGAGGTAGAGGTCCAGCCAGCCGTCGCGGTCGTAGTCGATCCAGCAGAGCCCTCCGCCCATCATCGCGACCGGGTCGTTGGAGACGCCGAACTGGAAGGCACCTTGGCGAAAGCTCAGGCCTACCTCGCCCGCGACGTCCTCGAGGCGGAGCGCCGCGAGGTCCGGCGTCCCCGGCCGATACGGGCGCGCCTCTGCTGCCGGCGGGCTCGAGCCGCCGTCGGTGAGGACGGCGACGACGGCAGCACCGGCCAGCGCGACCAGGGCGGCCGCGATCGCGAGCGCTATCACCGGCAGCCCCCTGCGCATGGAAGCCATGGTATGCACCTCCCGCCGAGCGGTCGAGAGGGCACGAAGCGCCATATTGCGCGGCAGCGACCGACGATGTAGCTTCAGCGGCGATATCAACCACCGGAGGAGGAATCGAGTGACAAGGTTTGTGGTTGTGCTCGCGGTCGTCGTCGTCGGCGTAGCGACGACCGTGAGCGGGGCCGTCGCAGGAGGTCAGGGGAAAGCGCAGGGCAACACGGACGTCTGCTTCCTGCTCCCCGACCCCAAGACGTCGGTCCGCTGGGAGACGCAGGATCGTCCGGCATTCATCGCTGCTGCCAAGAAGGCCGGGATCTCCTACTCGGTCACCAACGCCGACGGCGATGCTCAGAAGCAGAAGTCGCAGGCCGACCAGTGCCTGGCGAACGGCGGGAAGGTCGTCGTGCTCGTCTCGCTCGACTTCGGCTCCTCGATCGCGATCGAAACGGCGGCGAAATCCAAGGGCGCAAAGATCATCGAGTACGACCGCCAGGTCGTCGGAGGGAAGGGCGACATCTACATGTCGTTCGAGGGAAAGACCGTCGGCGTTCTCCAGGGCCAGGGCGTGGTCAAGGGCCTGAAGGCGAACGGCAAGTACGACGACGACCCGGTTGTCGCAAGGCTGAACGGCGGCCCGACCGACAACAACTCGTATCTCTTCAAGAGCGGGTACGACAAGGTGCTCAACCCGCTGTTCAAGAACGGGACCTTCAAGAAGGGCCCGAACCAGTTTGTCCCCGGCTGGGACAACCAGAAGGCACGGACGATCTTCGAGCAGATGCTCGTCCGGACCGGGAACAAGATCGACGCGGTCGCGGCCGCCAACGACGGCCTCGCGAACGCTGTCGTCACCGCGTTGAAGGCGAAGAAGCTGAAGCCCATCCCGCTGTCCGGTCAGGACGCGACGGAGCTGGGCGTGCAGAACATCATCTCGGGCTGGCAGACGATGACCGTGTGGAAGGATCAGCGGAAGCTTGGGCGGCAGGCCGTCGCGGCGGCCGTCGCCTTCCTGAACAACAGGAAGCCCAAGACGACCGGCACGGTGCCCAACAAGGGCACGCGCATCCCGGCGTACATCATCCCGCCCGTGTACATCGGCAAGAGCAACTACACCACCCTCTTCACGACGGGCTACCTAAAGAAGAGCAACGTCTGTCGCGGCGAGTACAAGAAGTACTGCAAGTAGGACACGATCCGGCGGGGGCGCTCCCATGAGCGCCCCCGCCACTCCAAGGAGGCCGGGCCGACGTGACTGAAGCCGTCGCCGAGACGACGCCGACACCCACCGCCGAGACAGCGCCGACGCTCGAGGCGCGCAGCGTCTCCAAGAGCTTCGGCCAGGTCGACGCGCTGACCGACGTCGACTTCGAGGTCCGCTCGGGCGAGGTCATGGCGCTCGTGGGCGACAACGGCGCCGGCAAGTCGACACTGATCAAGTGCATCGCCGGCACGTACTCGCTCGACTCCGGCGAGACCTACTTCGACGGAGAGAAGGTCTCCATCAACGGCCCCAAGGACGCGGCCAGGCTCGGCATCGAGGTCGTCTACCAGGACCTCGCGCTCTGCGACAACCTCGACGTCGTGCAGAACATGTACCTCGGCCGGGAGATCCGCGACCTGTTCCGGCGCCTGAAGGAGGCGCCGATGGAGGCGCGAACGGCCGACACGCTCAAGGGCTTGCGGGTGACGACGATCAGCTCGATCCGTCAACCGGTGGCGAGCCTGTCCGGTGGCCAGCGGCAGTCGGTCGCCATCGGCCGGGCGGTGATGTGGAACTCGCGCGTGGTCATCCTCGACGAGCCGACGGCCGCGCTCGGGGTCACCCAGACGGAACAGGTGCTCGAGCTGGTGCGGCGGCTCGCCGACCAGGGACTCGCCGTCGTGCTGATCTCACACAACCTGCACGACATCTTCGCGGTCGCCGACCGCATAACGGTGCTCCGTCTCGGGCGCAACGTCGCGGTCTATCAGCGCTCCCAGACGACCCAGCAGGAGGTCGTCCAGGCGATCACGGCCGGCGTACCTACGAAGGTGGCCGGCGTCGAGGACACCGGCGCATGACGACAGTTCCGGCGCACGTCGAGGAGGCGACTCCCGCCGACGACTACAGCCTCGTCGCCATCGCACGCCGGCGATGGGAGGCCCTGAAAGCGGGCGACGTCGGGTCGCTGCCGATCGTGATCGGCCTCGCCCTGATCGTCGTCTTCTTCTATTCGAAGAACGAGAACTTCCT
>DATFPZ010000155.1:0-9906 GCA_035264545.1 Acidimicrobiia bacterium | reverse complement strand
ATCGGCCTGTACGCCTACGGGGTGTTTCTCATGCTCGCTCGCGCGTACTACGCGCTCGGCGACAGCCGGACGCCGGCCGTCGTCGCGCTCGCCACCGGGATCGGCGGGGTCGTCGCGATGGGTGTCGGCGTGTGGTTGACCGAGGGCGCGGCTCGAGTGGCGGCGCTCGGCATCGGCCACACGATCGCGTACACGGTGGGCGCCGTGGTGCTGGGCGTCGGCCTGTCCCGCCGCACCGGCCATGCGATCGTGCCCCGTGCACTCCCGCGTGCCGTGTCCCTGTCGGTGGTGGTCGGTGGAGCGGGATGGTGGGTCGCCTCCGTGCTGGACCCCTCGGGCCGCGTGGCCAATGCCGTGCTGTGCACCGTGATCGTGCTCGTCGGCGGGGCGCTGTATCTCCTCGGGGTGCGGGTGACCGGGGGACGGGTCGAGCGCCGTCGGATCGTCGAACCGGACGTGCCCGAGCTCGAACCCGACAGCGCCGAGGTCGAGGCGTGAAGCGCGTCGCCGCGGTGGCAGGTATCGCGATGCTGGCGGCACCACTGCTGGTTGCCGCGACCCCGCATTCCGCGTCCGCCGGCACCGCCAAGCCGGAGGCGCGACGAGCCCTGGTCATCTCGCTCCCCGGCGTGACGTGGGAGGACATCGAAGCCCGCGTCGACGCGCTGCCGAACCTGACGCGGCTGCTCGACAGGTCCGCGATCGGCGGTCTCACCACCCGGACGATCGACCGGCAGACGAAGCTGGCCGACGGGTACGTGACCCTGGGCGCCGGCACGCGCTCGGTCGGCACCGACATGGACACCGACGGCGAAGGCTTCGAGGTCGGCGAGCCGTTCGGCGACGCAACCGCCGGCCAGGTGTTCGAGCGGCGGACGGGCAGGAACGCCCGCAGCGGCCTCGTCAACCTGGGAATCGCCGGCATCGTGGACAAGAACAAGCAAGAGCTCTTCGACGCCGAGGTCGGCGCGCTCGGGGACAAGCTCGCGAGCGCGGACTGGTCGCGGGCGGTGATCGCGAACGGGGACGGCCTGGACACCGAAGAACTCGCCGGCGGGTACTACCGGCGCCAGGCAGTCGCCGGCCTCATGGGGTCCGACGGACAGGTGCCCGCCGGCGCGGTCGGCCCGGAGCTGCTCGTCCCGGACGCGCAGGCGCCCTTCGGTCTGCGATACGACAACCAGGCGGTGCTCCGCGCCTTTCGCAACGTGTGGCAGCCGCGCTCGGTCGTGCTCGTCGAGGCGTCCGACCTCGTACGAGAGGACGCGTACCGCCAGTTCGCCACACCGACCCAGCGTGCGCAGCTGCTGGGGCAGGCGCTCCGGCACACGGACGAGCTCGTCGGCGGCCTGCTCCGCGAGGTGGACCCGGAGCGTGACGCCGTCATGGTGGTCGGACCGGTCCATCCCTCGCGCGAGGTGCAATTGACCGTCGCCTCGTTGCGGGCCCCGGGCGTGAAGCCCGGCCTGTTGCGCACTGGAACGACGCGCCGACCTGGATTCGTGCAGCTCGTCGACATCGCACCCACGATCCTCGACCGGATCGGGCTCAGCACGCCCGACTCGATGGAGGGTCGCCCCTTCGAGGTCCGCGACGAGGGCGGTTCGGCCGCCCAACGGCGTGACGGGATCGCCGACGCCGACAAGGCCGCCACCTTCCGAGACGAGATCGTCAGCGTCGTTGCCGTCCTGTTCGTGGTCCTCCAGGTCGCGCTCGTGCTCGGCGCCGTGGTGTGGCTCGCCCGCCCCCGCCTGCGTCGCCTCGGGAACGCCCTCCATCTCGCCGCCCTCGCCGGGCTCGGTTTCGTCGCGGCGGTCCTGCTCGCGCGACTCCTCCCGTTCCACGATTACGGCCACCTCGCATACTGGGGCGCGCTCGCGGCGGCATCGATCGGGTTCGCCCTGATCTACCGGTTCGCGGGCCGGCGCGACCCGCTCGTGTCGCTGATCGTCGCGTTGGGCGTGATCGTCGCCGTCCTCGTCATCGATGTGGTGTTCGGCGCGCCGCTCCAACTCAGCAACCCCCTCGGGTACTCGCCCCTCCTCGCGGCGCGCTTCAGCGGGTACGGGAACCTCGGATATGCGGCGCTCGCCTCGGCGGCGGTGCTCCTGGCCGGCCTCGTGGCCCATCGGATCGGCGGCCGGCGGGGCGTCCTGACCGCGATCGCCCTGCTCGCGGTGGTGTTCGTCGTCGACGGCGCGCCGATGTGGGGCTCGGACGTCGGTGGTGTCCTGTCGATTCTCCCGGCCTTCGCGGCCACGGGGTATCTGCTGCTCGGGTTGCGGATCCGCCTGCGCACCGCACTGCTCGGCCTCCTCGCCGCGGTCATCGCGCTCGCGGCCTTCGGTCTGTTCGACCTGACCCGCCCGTCCGACAAGCGGACGCACCTCGGCCGCTTGTTCGAGACGACACAATCCCGTGGCTGGTCCGGCCTCTCGACCGTGATCGAGCGGAAGATCTACGAGAACCTCTCGGTGCTGCTCGGCTCGACGTGGTTGATCGTGGTGTTGGTCGTGCTCGCGTTCCTCGCGTATGGGTACTCGCGACGGCAGGAGCGGTTGCGGGCGATCGTCGAATGGGTGCCGGAGCTGCGCGCTTCGTTCGTGGGGTTCGCGATCGTCGCCACCCTGGGCTTCGCCGTGAATGACTCGGGAATCGCGGTGCCGGGCATGATGCTCAGCGTCCTGAATCCCACCATTGTCGCCCTCTTGGTTCTCGCCCGGCGTCGTGTCCCGCCGAGTGAGGAAGTGCTCTCCGAAGCCGAACCGGCCCCGGCGGCGGTCACCGGCGCGTGAGCGTCCTCGTCGGCATCGTCGTCGGCGTCGTCACGGCGTGGTTCCTGCGCATCGCGGGCCGCGACATGCTCGAGTTCCCGGCGCTCGAGCGCACCAACTACCGCGGTGTTCCGCTGCCGACGGCCGGCGGGATCGTCATCGTGCTCACGGTGCTCGTCATCGAAGCCGGGCGTGCGATCGCGGGCGCGGCCGGGCTGGGGGACGAGCCCGGACTCACGCTGTCCCGCAGCCTCGTGCTGTTCGCCGCGTTCGGGTTCGGCTTCCTCGGATTCGTGGACGACCTCCTGGGAGTAGGCGGGGACCGGGGATTCCGCGGCCACGTGCGCGCCCTCTCGCAAGGGCGTCTCACGACCGGATTCGTCAAGCTGTTCGGTGGCGCGGGCGTCGCCGTCGTGCTCGTCGCGACACCGGGCTTCGCGAGCGGCCGGCGGCTCATCACCGACGCCGTCCTCATCGCCCTGGCGGCGAACTTCGCCAACCTGCTCGACCTCGCCCCCGGCCGCCTCATCAAGGTGTCGTGGGTCCTGTACATCCCGCTCGCGGTGGCGCTCGGCACCGACGCGATCGGGGTCGCCATCGCGCCCGTCATGGGCGCCGCCCTCGCGCTCCTTCCCGACGACCTCGGGGAGCGGCTCATGCTGGGCGACACCGGCGCCAACGTCATCGGCGCCGTGCTCGGCCTCGGTGTCGTCCTCGGCCTCGGGCAGGCGGCGCGCACGAGCGTTCTCGTCGTGCTGATCGTCCTGAACGTGCTGGCCGAGATTGTGTCGTTCAGCCGCGTGATCGAGCGCGTGCCTCCATTGCGCGCCTTCGACCAACTCGGGCAGCGCCCCGAGCGCCGCCACGCGTGACGCCGCCGATGCGTATCTGAATGTCGCATAGCGCCGGTGAGATACGCATCACGCGGGTCGGCAGGCGCGTTTCTCGTACAGGACGCGGGGGCCGCCGTAGCGCGCTGTGACCTCGTAGCCGGCATCGGCGAGGCGCGGACCGAGATCGAGGTCGGCGTAGCGGTTGGTCCAGACGAGCACCGCGCAAACGTCGGGCTTGGTCGCCGCCTCGCTGAGCTTGGCCGCCGTGACCTGGCCCTGCTCGATCCGTTTGATCGACGAATCGGCGAGGTACGGGTCGGTCAGACGGTCGGCGCGCCACAGGAAACCAGGCTCGTCGCTGATGGCGAGACTGCCGCGGGGGAGTGCGCGCAGCGCGTCGACGGCGGCGCGCTCCTCGGAGTTGTACGGATCCGGCCAGAGCACGACCTGCACGTTGCTCAGATACCACGGCATGACCAGCGCCGCTCCGACGAGGAGCGCGACCACGGGTGGCGGCCGCAGCGCGACGAGGAGCGCGAGCGGCGCGATGAGGAACGCGACGTGCGGGCGCCAGAACGCCGGCTCGTAGACGAGCAGCGCGAACTGCACCGCGAGCCAGACCACGAGCACCGAGGCGGGACGGAACAGCACAGGCCCGCCGGCGGGGGAGGAGCGATCGGCGGCGCGCACCCATCCGAGGCGCGCCAGGACCAGCATCGCGACTGCCAGCCCGGCGGCGACCAGCACGATCGGGTCCCGGTCGACCAGCGTGTGCAGCGCCTTCGTCACGGCGCCGGGGTACGACGTCAGCCTGGACGCCTCCCGGTTGTACTGGACCGACTGCTCCCAGACGCGGTCGATGCCCCAGGGCAAGCTGGCACCGAGCACGACGACGACGGCGGCGGCGGCCGCGTAGACGAGATCGCGGGGGCGTCGCCGGGAGAGCACGAGGAGCGCAACAGCCAGCGCGGCCGGGGCCGCCAGCGCCTTGGCGGCGACGGCCGCTCCGAGGAGCGCGCCGGCGGCGACGGCGCGGGAGCTCGTCGGCGCCTGGGTGTACCCGAACGCCACCGCGACCGCGCCGATCGCGAACGCGAGCGCGGGGCCGTCGGACGCGATGCCCGTCGTCGTGAAGAGAACCGATCCGCTCGTCGTCACGAGCACGGCGGCGACGATCGCGCCGAGACGGGAAGTGACCCGCCGCCCGGCCGCGTAGGTGACCACGGTGACCACGCCGCCGGCGACGAGCGGCAGCACGCGGGGCGCGTTCGTCGTCCGCAGCCCCACGAGGTCGGCCACGTACAGGAGCGGCAGGTGCAACGGGCCCTGCGGGGAGAACAGGTCGCGGAACGGGACGACGCCGTCGCGCATCTCGATCGCGGAGAGCCCGAAGAAGCCGTCGTCGTACGTGAGGTGGCGGCTCGCGACGAACGCCGGAATGCGCAACAGGACGGCGACGACGGCGAGCACGGCGGCGTCGATCCACCACGTCCGCCGGTCGACGGCGGGGCGCGTGCGCTCCGCCGCCACCCTTGCCATGCGCGGAAGTTACCGCGCCATCCGCGTTTCACCGCGGCGCGCCGTGGTAAGTTCAGCGGTGTCCCCTGGTGCCCTCCCGCAGATCTGCGTTTTGGGTGACGCGCGCCGGGAATTGGGTCTCATGAGGTGGGGGTGGTCGTGGCCAAGCACATCTTCGTGACCGGCGGCGTGGCGTCGAGCCTCGGCAAGGGGCTGACCGCCTCGTCGCTCGGGCGGCTGCTGAAGAGCCGGGGGCTGCGGGTCACGATGCAGAAGCTCGACCCGTACATCAACGTCGACCCGGGAACGATGAACCCGTTCCAGCACGGCGAGGTCTTCGTCACCGACGACGGCGGCGAGACCGACCTCGATCTCGGTCACTACGAGCGCTTCGTGGACGTCCCCCTCACCAAGAAGTCGAACGCGACGACCGGCTCGATCTACCAGGAGGTCCTGGCCAAGGAGCGGCGGGGCGCGTACCTCGGCCAGACCGTCCAGGTCATCCCGCACATCACCGACGAGATCAAGGAGCGGATCGTCCGCCTCGCCGACGACGAGGTCGACGTCGTGATCACCGAGATCGGCGGCACCGTCGGCGACATCGAGATCCTCCCGTTCCTCGAGGCCGTCCGCCAGTTCCGCAAGGACGTCGGCCGCGAGAACGTCTTCTACGTGCACGTCACGCTGGTGCCGTTCATCGGCCCCTCCGGCGAGCAGAAGACGAAGCCGACGCAGCACTCGGTCACCGAGCTGCGCAGCCGCGGCATCCAGCCCGACGCCATCGTGTGCCGCTCGGACCGGCCCATCCCGACGCGGCTCAAGGAGAAGATCTCGCAGCTCTGCGACGTACCCGAGGCAGGCATCGTCTCCGCCGTCGACGCCGAGAGCCTGTACGAGATCCCGTTGGTGCTCCACGACGAGGGCCTCGACGACTACGTCTGCCAGGTGCTGCATCTCGAGCGCGAGGCCCCGGAGCTGCGCGAGTGGCGCGACCTCGTGCGCCGCGTCGGCGCCGCCGACCAGGAGGTGCGCATCGGCCTGGTCGGCAAGTACGTGAACCTTCCCGACGCCTACCTGTCGGTGGCCGAGGCGCTCCGCCACGGTGGCTACGCGTGCTCGGGGCGGGTGCTGATCGACTGGATCGCGTCCGACGACGCCGAGGGCCTGCTCGCCGAGGGCCGGCTCAAGGATCTCGACGGCATCGTGATCCCGGGAGGGTTCGGTTTCCGGGGCATCGAAGGCAAGATCGCCGCCGCCCGCTTCGCGCGGGAGCACCGCCTGCCGTTCCTCGGCTTGTGCCTCGGCCTCCACTGCGCGGTCATCGAGTTCGCGCGTGACGTCTGCGGCTTGCCTGGCGCCAATTCGAGTGAGTTCGACGCGCATTCTCCTCATCCCGTCATCGACCTCATGGACGAGCAGCGCGAGGTGGTCGATCTCGGCGGCACGATGCGGCTGGGCGCGTACCCGGCCAAGCTCCATGACGGCACGCTCGTCCAGCGTGCCTACGGCGCCGAGGTCGTCTACGAGCGGCACCGTCACCGCTACGAGCTCAACAACAAGTACCGCCGCCCCCTCGAAGGCGCGGGCATGGTCTTCTCGGGCACGTCGCCCGACAACCGTCTCGTCGAGTTCATCGAGCTGCAGACCTCGCTGCACCCGTTCTTCGTCGCCACCCAGGCGCACCCGGAGTTCAAGAGTCGCCCCGACCGTCCGCACCCGCTGTTCGCGGCGTTCGTGGCGGCAGCGCGTGACCGAGCCGAGGGACGCGCGCCACGGCTGCCCATGGAGGCTGAGCCGGCGCGCCCGGCGGCCGCCTCTTGAGCCAGTTCCGGATCCTGGGCTCCGAGACGGTCGTCGACACCGGCTTCATCCGGCTCGCCGACCTCCAGGTCGAAGGCGAGGGCGAGCAGTTCACGCGCCTCGTGGTGCGCCATCCGGGCGCGGTCGTCGTCGTGCCCGTGGAGCCCGATCGCGAGCACGCCCTGCTCGTGCGCCAGTACCGCGCCGCCGCCGACCGCGAGCTGCTCGAGGTCGTGGCCGGGAAGCGCGACGTCGAAGGCGAAGCACCCGAGACGACAGCCTCGCGTGAGATGCACGAGGAGATCGGCCGCCGCCCGGGCCGGCTGGTGAAGCTGTGCGAGTTCTTCAACACGCCCGGCTTCTGCGACGAATACACCCACCTCTACGCCGCCCTCGACATCGAAAAGCTCGACGCCCCCGCCGCCGTCAACGCCGAGGAACGGGCGCTGACCGTCGAGCGGGTCCACTTCGACGAGGTCGACGACCTCATCGCCGACGGCCGCGTTGTCGACGCCAAGAGCATCGTCGGGCTCCTGCTCGCGCGGCGGTATCTGCGCGGCGAGTTCGACGGGTTCCGCGGCTGAGGCACTGGTCGTCGTCATCATCGGGACATGACCGGAATCGTCAGCGCCGCCGACGCTCCGCCGGACGAGCTCCTGGACCGGCTGCTCGTCGAGCACGACTCGTGGCTGGCGGTCGAGCGCGGCCTCGCCGCCAACTCACTGGCGGCGTATCGCCGCGACCTGCGCCGTTACGCCGGTTTCCTCCGCGACCGCGGCGAGCACGATCCCACCGCGGTCCGTGAGGAGACGGTCCTCGCCTACGTCGAGGACTTGAAGTCGGCAGTCGATGACGACGGGCGTCCGCGGTACGCGCCCTCCTCGGTCGCCCGGGCCTTGGTCGCGGTCCGGTCCTTCCATCGCTTCTGTCTCGAAGAGGGCTTCCTCGCCGTCGACCCCAGCGAGGAGGTCGGCGCGCCGCGGGTGCCGTTGGGCATCCCGAAGGCGCTGACCGAGGACGAGGTCGAGGCGCTGCTCGCTGCCGTGGTCGGTGACACGGCCCGGTCGCTCCGTGATCGCGCCATCGTCGAGACCCTGTACGCCACCGGCGTGCGCATCAGTGAGCTCGTCGGACTCGATCGGCGCGACCTCGACCTCGACGACGGACTCGTGCGCGTGCTCGGCAAGGGCAGCAAGGAGCGCATTGTTCCCGTCGGACGCTCGGCCCGCGAGGCTCTGAGCGCCTATCTCGCCGCCGGCCGCCCCCAGCTCGCCCGTCCCGACCGCTCGCGCCGCGGCGGCGAGGCCGTGATCCTGAACGTGCGGGGCGGCCGGTTGAGCCGGCAGAGCTGCTGGAAGATCGTGCGCACGGCGGGGGAGCGGGCGGGCTTGGGCGGGCGTCTGTCGCCGCACGTGCTGCGCCACTCGTGCGCGACTCACATGCTGGAGCGGGGCGCCGACATCCGGGTGGTGCAGGAGCTCCTTGGTCACGCCAGCCTCTCCACCACCCAGGTGTACACAAAGGTGTCACCCGAGCGGCTGCGGGCCGTCTACGAGGCGGCCCATCCCCGGGCCCGATTCCCCGGGGGCGCCGCCCGGGCAGAGCAGTAAGCTTTTGTCCCATGCCGGGGACACTCCATCCGACGTTGCGCGACCGCCTCCAGGAGGAGCGCGACCGCTTGCACGACCAGCTTCGCCAAATGGGCGTCGGCCCCGGCGGCAAGCTCGATTTCGACGACGGCTTCGCCGACTCGGGGCAGGTCACCGCGGAGCGTGGTGAGGTCGAGGCGCTGGGTGGCACGCTTCTCGAAACTCTGCGAGAGATCGAGGACGCGCTGCGCAAGTTCGACGCCGGCACGTACGGTCGCTGCGAGTCGTGCGGGAATCAGATCGCCGAGGCGCGGCTCGAGGCAATGCCCGCAGCCCGGCTGTGCATCAACTGCGCGTCCAGCCGCCGCTGAGCTCGATCTTCGCGACTTGAGCGCTGAGGTCGAGGAGCGCCTCGTCTTCTTCGCCTGCCTATTCCTAGCGATCATCCTGCACGAGATCAGCCACGGCGTCGTTGCGCTGTTCTTCGGTGACGACACCGCCAAACGCGCCGGCCGCCTCACGCTGAATCCGATCCCGCACATCGACCCGTTCGGTTCGATCATCCTGCCGGCGATGCTCACAATCAGCGGGTTCGGCGCGTTCGGTTGGGCGAAGCCGGTCCCGGTGGACCCCACGAAGCTGCGGAACCCGCGCCGCGAGATGCTCGTTGTCGGGCTTGCCGGGCCGTTGTCGAACTTCGCGTTGATGGTGGTTGCGGCGGTGGTGGCGCGCGCCGCCTTCGGCGCGTACACGGGCGACGCGTTCCGGATCGCGGACTTGCCGCTCGTGATCCAGGTGCTTCTGTTCTTCGCGCTCGCGAACCTCGTCCTCGGTCTGTTCAACCTCCTGCCGATCCCGCCGCTCGACGGCTCGTCGCTCATCGAACGGGTGTTGCCGCGCGAATGGCTGCCGGCTTGGTACCGGTTCCGTCCATACGGGATCCTTGTGCTCTTGCTCGTCGGCTTGTCGACGAACCTGTTCGGCCGCCTGTTCTCGCCGTTCATCGACGGGCTGTTCGACTTCATCGTCCAATGAGCCGGCTGAAGCCCCTACACCTCGGACGTCGTTTCGCGCGCGCGCTATGGCCGGCCCCACCGCGGGAGCGCGACGTCGCGTGGGTGGAGAGCATCCTCGAGCCCGCTGAGCTCCGGTTGTGGCGGTCGCTCCCGCACTACGACCAGCGCTACTCGATCCGCGTCGCCAAGCTCGTGGCGGAGCGCCTCGCAGGCACCGAGTTCGCGGGTCAGCCGCGGTGGCTCGCGGCAGCGCTGCTCCACGACGTCGGCAAGCTCGACGCTCGTCTCGGCGTGTTCGGGCGCAGCATCGCGACGGTCATGGGCGCGGTTACGGGCGCGGCCCGTGTCGACCGGTGGGCGCAGACCTCCGGCTTCC
>DATFPZ010000154.1:0-5547 GCA_035264545.1 Acidimicrobiia bacterium | reverse complement strand
AGGGTGAGGACGTCACCGCCCTGTCGACCAACGAGCGCGCCGCCCGGGGGCTGTTCCTCGGGTTCCAGCACCCCGAGGAGATCCCCGGGGTGAGCGTGCTGAACTTCCTGCGTCAGGCGATGTCGGCCCGGAAGGGCATCGAGGACTTCTCGGTGCTCGAAGTCCGGATGGCCGTCCTCGACTGGGCGAAGCGCCTCGGCATGGACTCCCGCTTCATCGAGCGGTATCTCAACGAGGGGTTCTCGGGCGGTGAGAAGAAGCGCAACGAGATCCTCCAGATGGCGGTGATGGAACCCGATTTCGCCGTGCTCGACGAGACCGACTCCGGTCTCGACATCGACGCGCTCGGCGTCGTGGCGCGCGGCATCGACGCGGTCCGCGAGGCGCGGCCGCAGCTCGGGATCCTGCTCATCACGCACTACCGGCGGATCCTCGAGCACCTCACGCCCGACGCGGTGCACATCCTGCTCGACGGGCGCATCGTCGCCTCCGGCGGCCGCGAGCTCGCCGACCGTCTCGAGCGGGAGGGGTTCGACGCCTTCCGCACCGCGGAGGTCGGCGGATGACCGAGGTCCTCGACGTCAGCCGCGTCAAGGCCGACTTCCCGATCTTCGAGCGCAAGGTCAACGGCAAGCCGCTGGTGTACCTCGACTCGGCGTCGTCGTCCCAGAAGCCGCGTTCGGTGCTCGACGCGATGGAGCACCACCACCGTCACCACTACGCGAACGTGCACCGCGGCATCTACACGATCGCCGAGGAGTCGACGGCCGCCTACGAGGGAGCCCGCGCCAAGGTCGCCCGGCTGCTCAACGCCCGCGCCACGGGCGAGATCGTGTTCACGAAGAACATCACCGAGGCGATGAACCTCGTCGCGTACTCGTGGGCCCGCAAGAACCTCGGACCCGGCGACCCGGTGGTCATCACCGAGATGGAGCATCACGCCAACGTGGTGCCGTGGCACATCCTCGTCGAAGAGCGCGGCGTCGAGCTGCGCTGGATCCCGATCACGGACGACTTCCAACTCGACCTCACCGACCTCGACCGGTTGCTCGACGGCGCGAAGCTGCTGTCGGTCACCGCCATGTCGAACGTGCTCGGAACGCTCAACGACATCCGGCTGCTGTCCGACGCCGCGCACGCGGCGGGCGCCCTTGTGAACGTGGACGCCGCCCAGGCCGTCCCCCACCTGCCGGTCGACGTGCAGGCGTGGGACGCCGACTTCGTCGGCTTCACCGGTCACAAGATGCTCGGCCCGACCGGTCTCGGCGGCCTGTGGGCACGGGCCGAGCTACTCGACGCCATGCCGCCGTTCCTCGGCGGCGGCGAGATGATCACCGACGTGCGCTTCGACGGCTTCGAGCCCAACGAGGTGCCGTGGAAGTTCGAGGCCGGAACGATGCCCTTCGTCGAGGCCAGCGGCCTCGCCGCCGCCATCGACTACCTCTCGGCGCTCGGCATGGACGCCGTCCGCGCCCACGAGAAGCAGCTCACCGAGTACACCCTCCGCGCCCTCGACGAGCGCTTCGAGGGCCGGCTGCACATCCACGGCCCCCGCGACGTCGACCGGCGGGGCGGCGCGATCTCGTTCCTGTTCGACCGTATCCACGCCCACGACGTCGCCCAGGTGCTCGACGAGGACGGCGTGTGCGTGCGAGCGTCACACCACTGTGCGAAGCCCCTGATGCGGGTGCTCGGCGTGCCCGCCACCACCCGTGCCTCGCTCTACGTGTACAACGATGAGAATGACGCCGACGCGCTCGTCGAGTCGTTGGCGAAGGCCGAGAAGTTCTTCGCCATCTGAGAACGGAGTCCCCGATGCCCGGCCTCGAAGACCTCTACCGAGAGATCATCCTCGACCACTACCGCTCGCCCCGAAACCGCGGCGAGCTGTCCGTCCCTCCTGCCACCAAGGCCGAGGGGTTCAACCCGCTGTGCGGCGACGAGGTCGTCCTCTACCTCGACATCGATCCAGACTCCGAGGTCGTGCGCGACGTCAAGATCGACGGTCAGGGTTGCTCGATCAGCCAGGCGTCGACGTCGATGATGAGCTCGGCCGTGAAGGGGAAGCCGGTCGACGAGGCCCGCAAGCTCATCCGCGCGTTCAAGGCGCTGATGTCCATCCACGAGTCGAAGCTCGAGGGCGAGAGCGACGGCTCCGACCTCACCACCGAGCTCGAGGGCGCGCGCCTCGGCGACCTCGAGGCGCTCCAGGGCGTCGTGAAGTTCCCGGTGCGCATCAAGTGCGCCACGCTCGCCTGGAACACCCTGCAGCAAGGCCTCGACGAACGCGAGTCAGTCGACGCGTAGCCTCGGAACGTGCTGACCCGACCGGGTCAGGCGTTGCGGCTGTTTCAGCCGGGGCGGAACGGAGGGAGACCGTCGCCCTCCTCGGACACCGCCGCACCGCCTGCGGCCAAGGCGAACCGGTTCCACTGGTCGCGATCCCAGGACACCACCGCGTCGCGGACGGTGCCGTCCTCGTCGACACGGAACAGCGTCGGCACGGTGTCGACGCCGAAGGCGTCCGAGGCCGGATACGGAGCCCTCTCGCTCAGAGTGGTGACCTTCTGCCCGTGCCGATCCGCGTACGACTGGATCTCCGCCGGCGGGTCCTCGCCGACCGCCAAGACGCGCACTCCCGCCTCGGCCAGCGCCTGCACCTTCGGCGCGGCCATCTGGCAGACCGGGCACGTGGTCTTGAAGAAGGCCAGCACGACCGGGCCCTCGCGCCACGGGTCGGTGACGGATTCGCCGGTGGCTGCGTCGGGTAGCTCCAGCGAAGGAGCGCGATCTCCGGTGGCGAGCATCGCTCTCAAGCTATTCCGCTTGAAATGCCCCGCTGACCAGGGGTGACGTCGTTCACACCCTGGTTATAAACGTGACACGGGCATGGAACGCGGACCGACTACGTTGAACACTCGAAAGGCCGACTGGGAAGGGGCTGAGATGAGCGAGGCGCTGGTGACGATGATCGACTCGGCACTCGAGCAGTACCGGAGCCGCGACCTCGTCTCGGCGTCTGAGGTGGTCGACTTCCTGCTCGACCTCCGCCTGGCCGCGATCAACCCCGACACCGACCCCCTCGAGCAGTTGCTCGAGCAGGAGTCCACGCACGCCGGGAACTGAGTCCCACGAGTTCCGGGGCGGCGGTCGCCCGCTCGCCCCCGTTCGGTAGCCTGCGGACCCGATGGCAGGCACACCTCCTTCTTCTGTTCGTTCCGCGCGCTCCGCGCGGCGCGTGCACCGCACACGGATGCGGGCTGCGATCGCCGCCGGTGTGGTCACCCTCCTCGCCGTCAGCGGTGTGGCGGGATGGGCGCTGGTGCGCGACGACGCCACGCCCACGCCCGGGAAGCCGGCCGCGGCTCCGACGACGACCGCCACCACCGCCCAAGCGCCGGTGGGCGCGGTCACGGCGACCCAGAAGGTCCCCGAGCTCACCGCGTATCAGGACTCGGTCGAGACCTCGACGCCCGTCACCAAGCTGACCGACAGGACCGAGTACAACCTCCCCCGCACATACCTCGTCACGGACCAGAACTCCCGCCCGGGTTGGCTGAGCGTGCTGCTCCCGATCCGTCCCAACGGCGCGAGCGGCTGGATCAAAGCGAGCGACGTCACACTCGGCAGGAGTGACTACGAGATCCGGATCGAGCTCGGCGCGCACAAGCTCACGCTGCTGAAACTCGGCCAGCTCGTCCTGGACTCCGGCGTCGTGATCGGCGCCGACAAGACCCCGACCCCGGTCGGCAAGTTCTACGTCACCGACCCGCTCGACCTGCACAGCCAGCCGAACGCGGGCTACGGCGTGTTCGCCCTCGGCATCTCGGGCTACTCGGACGTGCTGACGTCCTTCAAGGGCGGCCCCGGCCAGCTGGCCGTGCACGGCACGAACAACCCCGGGCAAGTCGGCCAGAACATCTCGAACGGCTGCGTCCGCGTCCCGAACGACATCATCGAGCAGATCGCCGCCCAAGCACCGCTCGGCACTCCAGTCACCATCGTCGCCTAGAGGATCAGAAATCCTCGAAGTCGTCGAAGCGTCGGGTATCAGGCACCACGGACGTGCGGAGCACAGCCCACTGGTGCGACTCGTCCGCGGCTGACACCTCCTCCATCGACCAGCCCAGGTTCGTCACGAAGAAGGATGCGGCGCGCTTGACCGCAGGCAGCTGGTAGTCGTCCACGAAGACGATGCCTCCCGCGCTGACGAGCCGCCCGAGGTAGACGAGATCGACGAACACGCCGTCGAAGCGGTGGTCGCCGTCGACGAACGCGAGGTCGAAACGCCGACCTTCGGCGAGCAATGTTGGAAGAACGACCTGCGACTCGCTCGCGTGGAACTCCACCATGTGCGTGACGCCCGCTTCGTCGAGGAATTGCAAGCCGCAATCGGCGAATCGGGTGTCCTGGTGCGGGTCGACGACGACGTGCTGAGCGTCCGCGCTGCCGGTCGCGAGCAAACCTTCACAGATGAACAGGGCCGAGATGCCGTACCCGAGTCCGACTTCGATCGTTCGCGTCGCTCCTTCATCGGTCACCCACTTCCGCAGCGCTTCGCCTTCGGCCGCGCTCGCCGCCACCGGAAACAGGCTGTGCACCGTCCCGTCCGATCGCGCGACGGCTTTGCCGTCACGAACGAGACGGTCGATCACCTGACGCACCTGCCGGAGCGGTTCACTCGGCAGTTCATTGGTCCGTGAACGTCGAATATCGCCGGTCATGGACCAATGAAAGCAGCGCTACGAATCGGCGAACTCCCGGACGAGCGCGGCGAGCTCGGCGGGCTTCTCGAAGGGAAGCCAGTGGGCAGCGTCGTCGATGACCTCGAGGCGCGCGTCGGGGATCTCGGCCGCGAACGTCTCGGCGTAGACGGGAGGGACGAGCCCGTCCTGCGCGCCGGCGACCACGAGCGTCGGCGCGGTGATTCGGCGCAGGCGTCCGCGCAGCTTCGGGTTGTGCAGGTACGGGTCCCAGCCGAGCTTGGCGGTCGCGCTGATCGCCTTCCACATCGGCAGCACCATCTCGATCGGGATCTCGACCTGCCGGCCGACATCGCCGGTGAACTCGGCCATGGCGTGCATGGCCTGGGCGATCGGGTGCGATTGGTCGGCGAACAACATCTCGGCGAGCTCGGCGGGTGTGCGCCCGAACATCTCCGCCATCGGCACGTCGTCGATGTGGATGCCGACGGGGTTCACGAGCACCATCTTCCCGACTCGCTCCGGGTAGCGCGTCGCGAGCTCCATGGCCATCCACCCGCCGAGCGACAGCCCGACGACGAGTGGCGCGTCGAGGCCGAGCAGCTCCCACATGTCGAGCAGGTGGAAGACGGCGTCCTCCATGCCGTCGATCTCGTCGATGCCCTCCGACTCGCCGAACCCCGGGAACACCGGCACCGACACCGCGAACGAGTCGGCGAGGTCCTCGAGCGCCGGGTTCGTCGGTTCCCCGCCGGCTGAGTGCAGGTACACGAGTGGGTCGCCCGAACCGGCCCGGAACACCTGGACCTTGCCGATGGGCGCGTCGACGCGCTCCTCGGTCAGC
>DATFPZ010000153.1:0-2069 GCA_035264545.1 Acidimicrobiia bacterium | reverse complement strand
ACTCGGGGATGAGGTCACCGTCCTCATGCTCGCCGGGATCGGCGTAGTCGAAACCCTTGTCGGCTTCATGCGGCACGTGCTCGTCGAGGAACGCGACGAGCTCGGCTCGGAACGCCTCTTCGTCAGGACCCCACGAGAGCTGCACCCCTACCGTCCCGTGAACCGCGGGTCGCGGCGTTCCTTGAACGCGGCCATGCCCTCGACGAGATCAACCGAGGTCGTCGCGAGCGACTGGTACGCGGCTTCGCGCTCGAGGGAGTCCGCGAGATCGGTCTCGAAGCTCTCGTTGAGCAAGCGCTTCGAGAGCCCGAGCGCGCGGGTGGGTCCGCCCGCGAGGCGCGCCGCCAGCGCCGACGCCTCGCCCTCGAGCGCGTCGGGCTCGACGCACCGGTACACGAGGCCGAGGTCGACCGCCTCGGCGCCCGTGCATCCCTCGCCGAGCATCACCATCGCCTTGGCGCGGGGGAGGCCGACGAGGCGGGGGAGCAAGTAGGCGCCCCCGGCGTCGACGACGAGGCCCCAGCGGTGGAACGACCACAGGAAGCGGGTGGCGTGGTGCACGAGCACGAAGTCGCAGGCGAGAGCGAGATGCGCGCCCGGGCCGACGGCGACGCCGTTGACCGCCGCCACTGTCGGCTTGTCGAGCTCCCACAGCTCGCGGATGAACGCCTGCACGCCGGCGCGCAGCACCTCGGCAGTGGCACGCGTGTCGAAGCCCTCGCGACCGGCCTGAGCAACCGTCGACGCCCTCAGGTCCATGCCGGCGCAGAAGGCGTCGCCGGTCCCGGTGATCAGCAACGCCCGCACGTCGGCGTCGGCGCGGGCAGCCCGGACCGCCTCGACGAGCTGGTCGCGCATCTCGACGGTCAGTGCGTTCTTCGCCTCGGGCCGCTCGAGCGTGACGCGGCAGACGTGGTCGGCGCCGGTCTCGACGCGCAGCACCAGCCGCCTACCGGTTGGTCGTGAGGATGTTCACGACCGACACACCCGAGCCGCGGCCGCCCACGTTGTGCTGGAGCGCGTACCCGTTGCGCATCTCGACCTGCCGGTCGCCCGCCTCGCCCCGTAGCTGCCACCAGCACTCGGTGAGCTGGGCGACGCCGGTGGCGCCGATCGGGTGGCCCTTCGCCAGGAGGCCACCCGACGTGTTGATCGGGATGCGGCCCGTGAGCGAGGTCTCGCCCTCGAGCGAAGCCACGCCACCCTTGCCCTTGTCGAAGAAGCCGAGGTCTTCGACATCGAGAATCTCGGTGATGGTGAAGCAGTCGTGCACCTCGGCCGCGTCGATCTGGCCCGGTTCGACACCCGCCATCCGGTACGCCCGCTCGCTCGCGATGGTCGTGGCCTTGAGGCCGGTAAAGCTCTGCTTCTCGTGCAGGTACGGGTGGTCGGTGGCGACGCCGAAACCGGCGACATACACGGGCTTGTCCGTGAACTCCCGGGCCCGATCGGCATTCACGAGGATCGTGGCCGCGGCGCCGTCGGTCTGCGGGCAGCAGTCGAGCAGATGCAGCGGATGACACACGGGCGGTGAGTCGAGGACGTTCTCGACGCTGATCTCGTTCTGGAAGTGCGCGTACGGGTCGCGGGCGCCGTTGTGGTGGTTCTTCACCGCGACGGACGCGAGCATCTCGCGCGTCGTCCCGTAGTCGTTCATGTGGCGGGTGGCGAACGGGGCGAACAGCACCGGCGCGGTCTCGCCTCGTGTCAGGATCGGATGTCCGCCCGCCGCTCTCGACAGCAGGCCTTCCTCGGTCGACTTGTCGCGCATCTTCTCGACCCCGATGACGAGGACGACGTCGTGCACCCCGCTGGCAACGGCCATCGCGCCGACGCGGAACGCATCCGAGCCCGATGGACAGGCGTTCTCGATGCGCGTGCACGGGACACCGGCGAGCCCGATAGCGGTCGGCACGGTGTTCCCGCCAATGCCTTCCTGGCCCCAGAGCGTCCCCCGCTGGGTGGCGACGAACACGGCGTCGATCTGCTCCGACTCGATGCCGCGGTCGACGTTGGCGACCGCGGCTTGAAACGCCCCCGCTGCCATCTGCTCGTAGCTCTGCTCGAAC
>DATFPZ010000152.1:0-14361 GCA_035264545.1 Acidimicrobiia bacterium | reverse complement strand
CAACACCTCGCCACGAACCGGGCTGTCAAGGAACCGGGGCGTCGTGCCCTGCCACAGCCCGATGAACGCCCGTAACACGAGTGCGGCGCCGAGTGTCGTGATGACGATCACGTGGATCGAGCGACCACGCAGGGGTGCATATGCGACGCGCTCCAGGCCCATACCGATCAAGAACATGATCAGGACGGTGACGACGTACCCGGGGACGAGCCCGAGCGCTCCCAGCCCGAACGCCCCTTCCTTTTGGGTGAGCCAGATCGCGATATAGGCGCCGAGGGTGATGAGGTCTCCCTGGGCGAAGTTCACCACCCCGGTCGCCTTGTAGATCAGCAGGAAGCCGACAGCGGTCAGCGCGGCGATGGCGCCGACGGCCAGGCCGCTCGCGAGCAGCGCGACGAAATTGCTCATGCCGCGCTGCCCGTGAGCGTCGGGTGCACTCGGAGCTGCTCCTTTATGGAGACGATGATGGTGCGGGTGCAACGGTCGTCGGGACCGTGGTCTCGGGCACCACTCCCGGCAGCTCTCCGGGCTGGAAGCGGAGAGGCTTGGCGATGCTCTCCTTGCCCTGAGCATTGAACTTCACGATGTTGGCCGTGTGTTGGAGCACGTTGAGGTTGTCGGCCTTGTAGTCGGCGCAGATGCCGTCGTACGAGATCGACGCGATCGCCTTGTTCAGCTTGGCGGGACTGGTCGAGCCCGCCTTCTTCGCCGCTGCTGCGATCAGCTTGACCATGTCGTAGCTCTGTGCCGCCGAATAGATGGGTGGATCCCCGTACTTCGACTGGTAGTCCGAAACCCACTTCTTGACCTTGGAGGACTTGTCGGCGGTCGGGACGCAGTCGTCGGTGCCCTTGAGGTTCGTCGCCGCCTTGCCTTGCACGACCCCACCGGCCGCGATGATCCCGGCGCTTGCGCCGTCGACGTGCGGGACGTTGATGTCGTTGTCGACGAGCTGGTTGGAGATCACCCCGAGCGGGTTCGGGAAATTGAAGTCGAGGATTGCGGTGGCATCCTTCATCGCCGTTGCCTGCTCCGTGAGGTCGGTGGCAGTCGTGGAGTTCGAGCGCTCGGCGACGATCTGGACGCCTTGCTTCCCTTGGATCACCTTCTTCGCGGCGTTGCAGCCGTTGACGCCCGTCGCGTTGTCGACACACACGAGCCCGATCTTCTTCTTCTTCAGAGTGTCGATCGCGTACTGAGCCTGGGCGGTAAAGCTGAGTGTGTCGACGGGACGGATCAGGAACAGGTTGTTGGCGCCGTTGGGACCGTTCTTCACCAGCTGCTCGCCCGACGAGAGCGTGAAGAACGGGATGCCGGCGCTCTTGATGCTCTCCGAGACCGCGATGCCCTGCGAGCTGGCCGGGAAGCCGATGATCGCGTCGGGACTCTGGTCACGCGCCTGCTCGAAGGCGGTCTGGGCTCCGGCAGGAGCGACGGGCGCGGGGATGCGGCTGTACTCGACCTTGCCGCCGAGCTCCTCGGCGGCCATCTTGGCGCCGTTGTCGTAGTACGGCACGGCGGCCGAGCTCTCGCCGGTGGTCTCGGCGAGCAGGACGATCTTCACCGTCGGGGTCTTGCCGGCCCCCACGGCTGAGCTCGCGGTCGCAGCCATGACCGAGGCTGCGATGCCGACGGCGAGCAGCGTGCACAACGACCTTCGAAGTCTCACGAGTGTCCCCCCTGTCTCGGACGCCCCCACGTCCGGCCCGTGCTGCCCCGTGTCGCTCTGCGTCTAGTCAAGCAGACCCGACCAAGCGTGCGCTAGCTTGGGTCGGCGGCCGGGGGGCCCAGCACGCAGAAGCAGGTCAGCCATGCCGAACGCGACGGCCGTCGACGACGCCATCACCGGTGAGATCATCCGGAGCGGCCTGGTCGTGGCGGCCGAGGAAGCGAGCGTTGTCGTCGTGCGCTCGTCCCACAGCACCTTCATCCAGGAGGGTGCCGACGCATGCGCGGCAATCCTCGACGCCGCCGGCCAACTCGTTGCGCAGTCCACGGCGACCAGCCTCATGCACGGGGCGAGCCTCCGCAGCTCGCTGCCGTCACTGCTCGAGACCACCCCGCTCGATTCAATGGAGCCAGGCGACGTCTTCGCCCTGAACGATCCCTATCGCGGCGGCATCCACTCCAACGACATCCTGGTGTTCCGGCCTGTGTTCGACGAGACCAGGGTCGTGTTCTTCGCCGGCACCCTCATCCACGTCGCCGACCTCGGCGGCAACGCGGTGGCAGGGCTCGCGGCCCTGGCCACCGACACGTTCGCCGAGGGACTGTTGCTGCCGCCGGTGCATTTGTATCGGCAGGGCAAGCCGGTGGACGACGTCCTGCGCATCATCGCCCGCAACAGCCGGGCGCCCGACAAGGTGACGGGCGACGTTCGAGCGCTCATCGCGGGCGTGAATGTGATCGCGCGGCGGGTTGAGGAGCTCCTCGGACGCTTCGGACCGGCGACGGTCGAGCGTTTCGTCCGGGATTCGATCGATGACGCGGAACGGCGCATGCGCGAGGACCTGCGCCGTCTCCCCGCCGGCACGTACCGCAGCGCGTTCGAGATCGATGGTGACGGCGTCGATCCGGATCGCGCGTTCGCGGTGAACGTCGCCGTGACAGCACACGACGGCGGCCTCGATGTGGACTTCGGTGGCACGTCTCCCCAAGCGCGCGGAACGATCAACTCGTCGTTCTCGCAGACCCTTTCAGGCGTGGTGTACGCCATGCGGTGCTTCGTCGATCCGACGATCCCGATGAACGAGGGCTGCTTTCGCCCGCTGCATACGCGCCTCCCCCGCGGCACGCTCGTGAACCCCGACCCGCCGGCCGCCTGCGGTGGGAGGGTCATGACCGTGGCGGCGGCGGTCGAAGCGATGCTGCAGGCGCTCGCGCAGGCGCGGCCCGATCACGCCGTCGGCGCGAGCGCGCTCATCCACGTCTTCTCGCTCAGCGGCGTCGATGCGGAAGGGACTTCCTGGCTGAACCTCTTCTACGAGTTCGGCGGCCTCGGTGCGCGGGCCGAGTCGGACGGTCCCGACGCCACCGGCGCGTTCTTCCTCGGCGGCCGGTCGGTGCTGCCGCAGATCGAACCGCTCGAGGCCCAGTACCCGCTGGTCGTGCGGTCGTCGCGCCTGTGGATCGATTCCGGCGGAGCCGGGACATGGCGGGGCGGGCTCGGCGTCGAGACGGTGATCGAGCTGCTCACTCCGGCCGTCGTGACGGTACGGGGCGCCCGCATGGACCTGCCACCACCGGGCGCGCGGGGCGGCCGTCCCGGCCGCGCGGGCACGTTCGCCGTCGAGCGACACGACGGGACGACCGACGTGCTTCCGGCCAAGGCGGCGAACGTCGAGATCGCGGCCGGGGAGCGGTTCGTGCTGCGCACCTCGGGCGGCGGCGGGCTGGGCCCACCCGAGCGCCGCGACCCGGAACTGGTGCTCGTCGACGTGCTGTCGGGCCGGGTCTCGGCGGAAGGCGCGGCGCGCGACTACGCGGTCGTACTCGAGGGCTCGGCGGTATCGATCGATCAACCGGCCACTGCTCGTCTCCGTGACGCGCGCCTCGCAGAGCAGCACGACCCGTGATCGAGCAACGCTCCCACTTCGTCGGTGTCGATGTCGGCGGTACGTTCACCGACGTCGTCCTGGCCGACAGCGCCGGCGATGTCACCATCGGCAAGGTGCTGACCACTCCGGACGATCCGCGCCGCGGGGTCGTCGAGGGGATCCGTCACGTGCTCGACCGTGCCGCCGTCGACCCGGGCGCTGTCTCGCGGGTCGTGCACGGCACGACGCTAGCGACCAACGTCGTCATGCAGCGCACCGCCGCACCGATCGCGCTGGTGACGACCGAAGGATTCGGCGACCTGCTCCGCCTCGGTCGGCAGGCGCGCGTCGAGGACGACCGCTACGACCTGTTCTTCACGCCTGCGCCTCCGCCCGTCGACGCTCGCCTCACGTTCGAGGTCGCAGAGCGCGTGAGTGCGCAGGGTGAGGTCCTCGTGCCGCTGACCGACGAGGTGATCGCAGACGTCGTCCGCCGGGTCGTTGCGGCGCGCCCTGCCGGCGTGTCCGTGTGTTTCCTGCACGCGTACGCCCATCCTGCGCACGAGCAGCGCGTGACCGAGGCGTGTCGTGCCGCCTTGCCGACCGCGTACGTCGTGTGCTCGTCGGAGGTCTGGCCCGAGATGCGGGAGTTCGAGCGGGCGATGACCACAGCGGTCTGCGCGCTCGTCGGGCCGGTCATGGCGGGATATGTCGCGGGGCTCGAGGCGCGCTTGCACGACATCGGGATCAGGTGCCCGGTCGAGATCATGGAATCGAGCGGGGGAGTGATGTCGGCCGAGGCCGCGGCTCGACGCCCGGTTGCCACGGTCGAATCAGGGGGCGCCGCCGGTGTCGCCGCAGCCGGGATCGTCGGCCGGAGCGTGGGCGCCGCCGATGTGATCTCGTTCGACATGGGCGGGACCACGGCGAAGACGGGCATTGTCCGAGACGGCAGCCCGGCGATCACGCACGACTTCCAGATCGGCGGCAAGGGGAGCTTCGGCGGCGCCCGGGCCGGCACGGGTGTCCCACTGAAGATCCCGGTGGTCGATCTCGCCGAGGTGGGCGCCGGCGGCGGGAGCGTGGCCTGGGTCGACGCCGGCGGCGCGCTCCGCGTCGGGCCGCAGTCGGCAGGGGCCACGCCCGGCCCCGCGTGCTACGGCCGCGGCGGCACCGAGCCGACCGTCACCGACGCGAATTTGCTCCTCGGCTATCTCGATCCGGCTGGCCTCGCCGGCGGGGTCACGCTCGACCCCGAGCGCGCGGTCGCGGCGGTGGACCGGTCGGTCGCCCGGCCCTTGGAAATGGACGTCACGGGCGCCGCTCATGCCATCCACGAGATCGTCAACGCCACGATGGCCTCGGCGATCCGCGTCGTCACGGTGCAGCGTGGCATCGATCCGCGGGCCTTCACCCTCGTGGGATTCGGCGGCGCCGGGCCGATGCACGTCGCGCGGCTCGCCGCCGCCTTCGGCATCCAGTCGGTCGTGGTGCCGTGGGCGGCCGGGGTCGGGTCGGCGGTCGGGTTGGTGAGCTCGGATCTGACCGTCGAGCTCGTCCAGACCCGCATCCTCGACCTCGAGGACGCCGACGCCACCGCGCTCACGCAGCTCTTCGACGAGCTGGAAGCGCGGGGGCGCGACGAGCTCGGTGACGCCGACGCGACGGTCGACGTGACCCGGTCGGCCGACATGCGGTTCCACGGGCAAGCGCATCAGCTGACGGTGTCCGTGCCCGACGGGCCGCTGGGTGACGAGGATTTGAGCGCGCTCGTCAAGCGGTTCCAGGAGGTCTACCGACAGACCTACGGCATCGACGCCGACGCGCCTGCACAGGTCGTGAGCGCGCGGGTGCGCGTGGTGCGGGTGGTCGAGAAGCTCGCGCTCCGGCCGCACGCGGTCGCCGAGCGCGATGCGAGCGCGGCGCTCGCCGGCGAACGAGCAGCGTCGTTCGCGGAGGCCGGTGGGTTCACGGCCACGCCGGTGTTCGACTGGTCGCGCCTGGAGCCGGGATGCCGTCTCGTCGGGCCCGCGATCGTCGAGGGTCCCGACGCGACCATCGTGGTTCCACCCGGCTACGCAGCGGCAGTCGACCGCTGGCGCAACGTGGTCCTTGCGAACCTGGACGCGTCATGAGCGCTTCGCGTCAGCAGGGCAAAACTGCGACGCCGCTGGTGTCGGAGCGACGGGAAGAGATCCTCGCGCTCGCAGCGAAGATCTTCGCTGACAAGGGGTACGCGAGCACGACCGTTCGCGAGATCGCCGACGCCGCCGGGATCCTCTCCGGCAGCCTTTATCACCACTTCGATTCGAAGGAGGCGATGCTCGATGAGATCATGCACGGGTTCCTCGACCACATCGTGGCGCAGTACCGCGCCACCGTGGCCGCCGGTGGCGATCCGCTCGACGTCCTGCGTGCCCTGATCCGGGAGGCGTTCAGCTCGCTCGGCGGCAACCCGGCGGCATTGGCCGTCATGATCAACGAGTTCAACTTCCTCGTGCAGTTCCCGCGCTTCGCGTACCTGCGAGAAGGCGCCGAGGAGACCGAGCGCCTGTGGAGCGGCGTCATCGAGGAGGGAATGCGGACGGGGGTCTTCAGGAGCGATATCGATTCGCGCATGATCTACCGCTTCATGCGCGACACGATCTGGATCAGTGTGCGCTGGTACCGCCCGGACGGGAAGTACAGCCCCGAGGAGATCGCGGACTTCTACGTCGCGATGCTCCTCGACGGCCTCGCCACCGGCGGCTCGACCGACACTGGGGGTGCGACGTGAGCCCGAGCGAGCCCGAAGGCCCGAGCTTCTTCCTCGTCGACGAGTTGCCGTGGCCCGACGAGTCCCGGGTTGCGAGCGCACCACGTGAGCTCGTCGAGGAAGCGCGGCGCAGGGGCGCGAGGCGCAAGTTCCTTGCCCGCGGGCAGGGAGGATTCCACTCGCAGTATTCGGACTTCCCGCCCGGCTACACCGTGCCGCCGCACAGCCACGACCACGACGAGATGATCGTGGTGCTCGACGGGAGCTGCACGATGCTCGGCGGCGGCCCGACGCTCAAGGCGTACGACTCGATGGTGCTGCTCGGCGGGTACGAGTACGGCTTCACGGCCGGCGACGACGGCATGAAGTTTCTGACCATCCGGACGGGCGAGACGCAGACACGTCTGCGCTAGCCGGCGCCCTCGTCGTCGAGGAGCCGCGCGCGTAGCTGAGGATCGCGGACGAACACGGGCAGGTTGTCGTCGTCGAGGAACGACGGCCGCGCCGATGACCCCCCGTCGACCGCGAGCACCTGGCCCGAGACGAAGCCCGACAGTCCCGAGAGGAGGAAGAGCACTGCGCCCGCGATGTCGTCCGGCAGTCCGCGTCGACCGAGAGGGATGGCAGCCCGTTCGGATGGCGCGTCATCGGCCGAGCTCTGTTTCATGTTGCGCGGTGTGCGGACGCTGCCCGCGGCGACCGCGTTGACCCGTACCCCGGAGGGCCCGAGCTCGAGGGCCGCCGTCCGGGTGAGGGCGACCATGCCGGCCTTGGCGGCGGCGTACGTGGCTCCGAACGGCATCGCCGACAACGCGGCGATCGACGTGAGGTGGACGATGCTGCCGCCCGTTCGTTGCTCGACGAGACGTGTGCCAACGGCGCGCGTCGTCAGGAACGCCGAGCGCAGGTTGAGCTCGAGCACCGAGTCGAACGTCTCCGGCGGCGTCTCGAGGAGCGAAGCCCACTGGTCGGGGAACAGGCCACCGGCGACATGGACCAAGCCGTGGAGCGGGCCGGCTTCCGCGGTTCCCGTGACCGCCGCCCCGACGTCGTCGGCGTTCCGGACGTCGGCCACGAAAGAGTGGTAATGCCCACCGGCGTCGTCCATCGCCCGCTCTGACAGCGCGAGGTGATCAGGATCGTTGTCGAGCGCGACCACGACCGCGCCGGCTTCGACCAGCAGCCGGCAGACCGCCGTCCCGATGCCACCGCCGCCGGCGCCCGCGACCACCACGCGGCGCCCGGTCAGGCCGAGACGTTCGTCGAGCATCACATCGACCCCTCCATTGGCGCCGTCGCAAGCTCCGGCTCTGCTCCGGCGGTCGGCAAAGCCGCCGCCTTCGCGTTCCCAAGCGCGCGCTTGGTCCCCATCGTTACCATGCGGGGATGCTCGCCGGTCGGGTGATCGTCGTCGCGGGTGGTGGAACGGGCATCGGGCGGGCCATCGCCCTCGGTCTCGAAGACGCACACGCCACCGTGACCGCGGTCGATGGTGATTTCGCGTCCCGCGCCGATGCCGAGGCGGCGTTGGCCAGCACGCGCGAAGCCGCGGGTCCGCTCGACGCGGTCGTGCACGCGGTCGTGGACCCGGCCGCGCTCACGACCGAGCCGCTGGCCGAAACCGCCGCTGCTGACTGGGATCGGCGATGTGAGGCGATGCTGCGCGCCGCACTGCACTGCTGCCAGGCCGCGAGTCGCGAGCTCTCAGCGCGAGGCGGCCGGCTCGTGCTCGTGACGCCGACGATCGCGCTCACCGGCGCCGCCGGCCTCGTGCCGTACGCGACCGCGCTCGAGGGGATGCGGGCGATGGCGAAGTCGGCGGCGCGGCAGTGGGGCGAGCGGGGCATCACGGTGAATTGCGTCGCTCCGCCGGTCGAGCTCATGGCACCGGAGCACGCCGCGGCCCCGCCCGGGCTCGCGCTCACCGAGCGCCCGCTGGGACGCGACCCTGACGCGCGTGCCGATGTGGCTCCGGTCGTCGCGCTCCTGATCGCCGATCCGGGACACTTCGTCACTGGCGCCACGATTCCCGTCGACGGCGGCATCGTGATGGCCCCGTGACCGGCTCCCTGGCTGATCGCAGCATCCTCGTCACCGGCGCCGGCCGCGGTCTGGGGCGGGGCGTCGCACTGGCGTGCGCGGCAGCAGGCGCGGACATCGTCGTGGCGTCCCCGGGTGAGAACGGCGCGGAGACCGTCGCCGAGATCGAAGCGCACGGCGGGTCGGGGGGGTGGGCGCGCTGCGACGCCACCGTCGCGGCCGACGTCGAAGGAGCCGTCGCCGCTGCGGTCCGGCGGAACGGCCACCTCGATGTCGTCATCCACAACGCGACGAGCCGCCGTTCGAGCGAGCCGGTGCGGCTCGACGACGTCGACGAGGCGCTCTGGGACGAGCACGCCTCGGTGTCGTTGCGGGGCGCGTATCACTGCGCGCAGGCGGCGCTGCAGCAGTTGCGGGCGCGGCGTGGCCGGTTCATCTTGATGACGTCGCCGGCCGGCATCGAAGGGAGCGCCATGCTGCCCGTGTACGGCACGGTGAAGGGCGCGCTCCGAGGATTCGCCAAGAGCCTGGCGCGCGAGTGGGCACCGTTCGGCGTAACCGTCAACGCCGTCTCCCCACTCGCAGAGACCCCCGCGATGACCAGCGCGTACGAGAAGGACCCGACGCTCGAGGCGCGGCTCGCGCGCGTCGTGCCAATGGGTCACCTCGGCGATCCCGAGACCGAGATCGGCCCGGCCATCGTGTTCCTCGCCGGCGACGGAGCCGGTTTCATCACCGGTCAGACGCTCGCGGTCGACGGGGGCCGCTTCACGACGCTTTGATGGGGGACAGGAGGTTCTCGTGATCCCTGCGGAGTATCAATCGTTCGAGCCGGTCGTGACGGTCGGGTGCGTGAACTTCTCGCCCGTCTGGGGCGACAAGAAACAGACGTTGGCCAAGATCGAGGCCAACATCGTCGAGGCGGGCGCGCAGGGCATCGACATCGTCGTGTTTCCCGAGGGATCGCTCACGGGGGCATCGGCGTGCGACGCGTGCCGGGCCGAGGGACACGTGTGCGACGCGCACCTCGAGCTGGGCGAGACCGTGCCCGGCCCAGCTACCGACACGGTCGCCGACCTTGCGCGCGAACACGATCTGTACGTGGTCTTCGGATTACCGGAGCGCGATCGGGACGAGCCACGCGTTCTCTACAACGCCGCTGCGGTGGTCGGGCCTGAGGGTGTTCTCGGGACGTACCGGAAGGTGCACCTCGGCACGCTCCCTTGGGTGACCGAAGGGATCGTGTTCCGGCCAGGGGCCCAGCTCCCGGTCTTCTCGACGCGCTTCGGCCCGATCGGTGTGCAGATCTGTTACGACTTCTGGTTCAACCCCGAGCTGAGCCGGATTCTCGCCCTCAAGGGCGCGCGGCTGATCCTCAATTCCTGTGGCACCTTCGCGGGGCCGGGCAAGCGCGACTACATCGTGCAGACCACGAGCGTGCGCGCCCAGGAGAACCTCGTCTACGCGGCCAGCGCCAACCTGGTCGGCGGGCCGGGTCAGGAGGATTACTCCGCCGAGGCGCTCGAGGAGGCGCGTCCCGCCGACTACCTGGGTCACAGTGTGATCGCAGGGCCGGCGTTCCCCCGGTTCAGTCATGTGTACGCGGAGGCCGGAGACGGCGAGGAAATAGTGAGCGCGACGCTGAGCTTCGAGCGGCTCCATCGCTGGCAGTCGGTCTTCCCGATGCGCGAGTGGAGGGCGACGCGCCAACTCGACGCCGCCCGCTTGATCTCCGAGGAGTTCCGGGCACTCGCGGAACCAGACTGAGTCAACTCAGCCGGAGCACAGAATGGCGCCCTATGCGCGTGCGCGGACGTGGCCGTCCTGCGTGAGCACCTCCAGGAGGCGGTGGACGGCGGCGTCGAGCTGCTCGATCTCCTCGGCGGACAACGCGCCCAGGAGTCGCTCCCGGGCGCTTCGGTAATTGGCGTTGGCACGCTGAGCCGTTCGCAGACCACCCGGTGTGAGCCCGACGACGACCTTGCGCCGGTCGGACGGGTCCGCGGACCGCTCGACCAAACCCGCGCTTTCGAGCCGGTCGAGGATCTGGGTCATCCCGCCGCTCGATCGCAGGACGATCTCGCTCAGCTCGGTCGGGGACATCCGGTACGGCGCGCCTGCAAGCTGGAGCAGACGCAGGACCGAGTAGTCGATGAACAGCAGACCGAGAGGATCGAGGGAGCGGTGCTGGAACGCGTCGACGAGGAGACCGATGCGCGTGATGCGCGTGAACAGGCCGAGCGGTCCCGGTTCCGAGAGATAGCGGGCTTCGACGTCCACTGCTAGCAGACCGGCGGGCCGTCGATGGTGACGCGATGCATGATCCGCCGCTCCGTGTAGTCGGCGACGCCGTAGTGCTGCACGCAGCGGTTGTCCCAGAACGCCATCGATCCGATCTCCCAGTGGAACCGGCACTGGAACTCGGGCGAGCGCACGTGGTCGAGCAGGAACGGTAGGAGCGCGTCGTTCTCGCGCTCGCTGAGCCCGGCGATGTGCGTCGTCGAGTTCCGATTGACGAACAGTGCCCGGCGACCCGTCTCGGGATGCGTGACGACGACGGGATGCTCGATTGGTGGCCACCGCCGCTGCATCTCGGACAAATCGAGTGTCGTGTGGCCGGCGGCGACCGCCTTGCGCATCGGCTTCGTGATGTCGTGCACGGCGCGCAACTCGTCGACCATTGACTGCATCGCCGGTGACAGTGCCTCGTACGCCGTGTACATGTTGGAGAAGCAGGTGTCGCCGCCGACCGCGGGAAGTTGCACCGCGCGCAGGATCGACCCCATCGGCGGCTGGGGCATGAACGTGTTGTCGCTGTGCCACTCGTCGGCGCCTTC
Organism: Acidimicrobiia bacterium; assembly: GCA_035264545.1. Lineage (GTDB taxonomy): Bacteria > Actinomycetota > Acidimicrobiia > IMCC26256 > JACDBD01 > JALZAA01. The sequence goes on along the minus strand of DATFPZ010000152.1, from coordinate 3,193 downwards.
GCCCTTCGGGCTCACCTGGTCGAGCACCGTCACCGTCGGCTGCTCCTGGTACTTCGTCGCCAGCGGTGGGACGCTGAGCGGCCCGAAGCGGAGCGCGAAGTCGAGGTGCTGCTCGTCGGTGATGTCTTGGCCGCGCAGGAAGACCACGAGGTGGTCGAGCAGCGCTTGCCGGAGCTCGGCGATCGCCTCGTCGCCGAGGGGGTCGGCCAGATCGACGCCCCAGACCTCGGCGCCGATCGCCGGAGTGAGTGGCGTGATCTCGAGCTTCTGCATCTGGCTCCCGGGGTATGGACGTCCACCCGTCCGGGTAGTCTCTTACAACTAAGAATCTTAGGCGAGGGGGGAATCATGGCCGGCGGCCCCCGGATTCGGCATCTCGACGACTGCTCGTGGCAGGAGGTCCGTCGCCAGCAGCACGGCGAGCGGACGGCATCGGTGCGCGAGAAGTGGCTCGACTTCTCGCCGCGGTTCCTCTCGCTCTATGCGAGGTGGGACCCGGGGATGATCGTGCAACCCCACGGCCACAACAGCAACCACGTGGTGTTCGTCATCGAAGGCGACATGACTTGCGGCGACGTGAACTGTCCGCCCGGCACGCACATCGCACTCGACCAAGGCGACACCTTCGGTCCGTTCGTCGCCGGTCCCGACGGGGTCACCCTGTTCGAGGTGATGATGGGCGACCCGCGGTCGTTTCCCGCCGACCTCGAGGGCTACGAGCGGTTCCTCGCCGAGAAGGGCGTGCAGCAGCTCCCGAACCCGCCGATCGACATGCCCGATTGGCTCGAGGACACGCGGACGTGACCCGCGTGGCGCAGGCACCATTCGCCCGGGGCTCAGTCTCGTTGCGGCTCTACCCGCACAACGACCTTCCTGCGCCTGCAATCGTCGACGAGATGCGCGCGCAGGCCGCGCTCGGGGTCGAGCGCGGTTTCGACGGTGTCATGACGAGCGAGCACCACGGCGGGTTCGCGGGTTACCTACCCAACCCGCTCCAGGTCGCGGGCTGGTGCCTCGAGGCGATGCCGCGCGGTTGGGCCGGCCCGTGCCCGCTCCTCCTGACATTGCGCCCGCCTGCGCTGGTTGCCGAAGAGACCGCGTGGCTCGCGGCTCGCTTTCCCGACCGGGTCGGCGTCGGTGTGGCCGCCGGCGCGCTGCAGGACGACTTCGAGATCATGGGTTTGCCGATGGACGATCGCGCGGCGCGCTTTGCGAACAGCCTCGAGGAGGTGGTCGGCGCGCTGAGCGGCAGCGATCCGCGCGACCTCGCCGGAGACCCGGCGATCAAGGCGTGCGCGGAGCATCCGGTGCCGGTAGTGAGCGCGGCGATGAGCATCGCCGCGGTCCGTCGTGCGGCGCGCCACGGTGTCGGGATCCTCTTCGATTCGCTGTCGACGCCCGAACGCTGTCGTGAGTTGTCCGACGCGTACCGCGCCGCCGCCGGCGCCGGTCCTTGCATCCTGATCCGCCGTGCTTGGATAGGGGAGCCGCCGCGCGAAGGCGTCGCCCGCCAGGTCGACGTCTATCGCACCTACGCACCCGCCGCTTCGCAAACGCGCTGGGAAGGCGAGCAGCTCGTCGCCTCGGCTTCCGGCGGCGATGTCGGCGCCGGCCTCGCTGACGCAGCCCGCCGCGCCGGCGCCGACGCGGTGAACATTCGCATCCACGTGTCCGGCGTGACACCCGAGTCGGCACGCGAACAGATCGCACGACTCGGCGACGCAGTGATCCCCGCACTCCGTGAGGAGCTTTCGTGACCTCGCCCCGCATCTACCGCTTCGACGACACCGAATGGCACGTGCCGGTGTCGCCCGGCACCGACCCCGACGAAGCGGCGGAGGCCGGGCGCAGGGGCGCGGCCCGGAAGCTCCTGGCCCAGGGCGACGGGGGCTTCTACTCCCAGGTGGTGCGGCTGCCGCCGGGTTTCGAGGCGCCGGAGCACAGCCACGATCACGCCGAGATCTTCATGGTGCTCGAAGGCAGCTGCCGCTTCGACGGCGAGGCGATGGGCCGCTTCGACATGGCGGTCGTCGCCGCCAACCAGCCCTACGGGTTCGTGGCCGGCGCCGACGGGCTCTCGTTCCTGGTCGTGCGGCAGGGCGCGGCGAAGTTCGCCGCCACGGGCTCATGAACGCGGCCGCCGCCGATCGCGAATACGACCTCATCGTCCGCGGCGGCCTCGTCGTCGATGGCACGGGCCTGCCGCGGCGGCGCGTCGACGTCGGCGTGCGGGATGGCCGGGTGGTGAGCCTCGCGCGTCTCGACGGCAGCGGTGCTGCGGAGGAGATCGACGCCCAGGACCTGATCGTCGCGCCAGGGATCGTCGACGCGCACACCCACTACGACCCGCAGATCACGTTCGACCCGTACGCGACCGTGTCGTGCTTCCACGGCGTCACCACAATCGTGGCTGGCAACTGCGGCTTCTCGGTCGCGCCGTGCAGAGCCCAGGACCGATCCTTCCTCGAAGGCATCTTCGCCCGCGTCGAGAACATGGACCCGATCGCGCTCAGCGCCATCGAATGGGACGCGTTCCAGACATTTGGTGAGTTCCTCGACAGTCGGCGCGGCAAGCTGGGCGTGAACCTCGCGTGCTACGTCGGCCATTCGAACTTGCGCCGTTGGGTGATGGGAGCCGATGCGTCCGACCGCGAGGCGACGGACTCCGAAGTCGACGCGATGCGCCGCCTCGTCGAGGAAGCGATGGCCGCCGGCGCGGCCGGCGTGTCCTCATCTGCCGCGCCGACGCACTTCGACCTCGACGACAGACCGGTCCCGTCACGAGTTGCCGCCCGCGACGAGCTTGCCGCCCTCGTCGAGCAAGCGGGCCGGGCCGGCGCGGGCTCGATCGCGTACCTGCCCGCCAGCGCCATCGGCGGCCTCGACGCCGAGGACGAGGAGTACCTCATCCGGCTCGCGACGCTGAGCAGCCTGCCGGTGATCATCCAGGGCCTCGGCGGCCGGAACAAGGTCGACGCGCCCACCGCCACGTGGGACGCGGCCAAGGCGTTTCTCGACCGCGCGACGGAGGCGGGGGCGCCGGTCTTCTCCATGCTCATCGCGAGGCCGTTCGACCGGCCGGTGACCATCGACGAGACGAACCTGCACTACCTGGCCGTGCCCGCGTGGGACCGGATGTTGAAGCTGCCGCACGCCGAGCGGGTCGCGCTTCTCCACGAGCCGGCGGCGCGCG
>DATFPZ010000151.1:0-2972 GCA_035264545.1 Acidimicrobiia bacterium | reverse complement strand
AACGACGGCGATCTTGGCGCCGCGGCGAAGGCGGAGGCCCGGGCCGGGCTTCTGGCCGACGACGCGCCCGCGGGCGACGCGCTTGGAGTACGCGCGCATCACGCGTCCGAGCGCGCAACCGCGCTTCACGAGCGTTCGCTTCGCGACCACGAGCTTGAGCCCGCGCAGGCGAGGCACGTTGCAGACCGGCGAGACGCCGGAAATGACGAAGGGTCCCAGGATCGTCACGTCTGTCCAGTTGCCGGCGTTGTCACGCGCGCGGATCCCGAACCACCAAGCGCCCGGCGCGAGCGGCGGGCTCGTCGTTCGGACGACGCCCTCCTCGAGATCCTTGGTCTCGTCGACCGTCACGAGCGGCTGCCGGCCCCACGCGAACGAGTGGCCGTCGAGCCCGCTGACCGAGTCGCCGAGCGTGATCCAGTTGATCTCGACCGTACGATCCGCAGAGGCGACGCCCGCGCGGTGCGTCGGACTGGAGAGCGTCGGCCGCACCGGCGGGAACGTGTCGACCATGAACGGGCCGAGGTGGATGGGGTCGCTCCAGTTGCCGACCCCGTCGCGCGCGCGGACGTGGAACCAGTGCTTGCCGTCGGGGAGCGTTGCTGACGCCGAGGTGACGTTCTCCTCCGCGTCCTTCACGTCGTCCGGCGCGAAGCTCGGATCGGGCGACCACGCGAACGAGTACCCGTCGACGCCCGACGCGTCGCTGGCGCCGCCCCAGGTCGCAATCGCCGCGGTGATGTTCGACCACTGGTTGTACGACGGGCTGGCGCTGTGCGCGGCGAGGCCCGCTGGGGCGACGACCTCCTGGCTGAACGCCCGCCGGACGTTCAGCCGCGCGCCGGTGGCGACGCGGGTCGTGAGCGCGGGCTTGGGCTCGCCAGAGAGTAGGATCGAGCGCTTCAGCTCGGCCGTGCTCAGCCCCGGACGCTCGGCGAGGACGAGCGCGGCGGCGCCGCTGACGTGCGGCGCAGCCATCGACGTGCCGGCGAAGTCGGCGTAAGCGGGGCCGGGAACGGTGCTCTTGATCGCTTCGCCGGGCGCTGCGATGTCGACGTTGTTCACGCCGAAGTTCGAGAAGCTCGCCAGCGAGTCGCCGGCACCGCTGGCCGCGACGCAGATGATGTTCGCCGAGCCGTAGCTACACGGGTACTGGGGAGACAAATCGTTGTTGTCGCCAATCCCGTCCCAACCACCGTTCCCGGCGGAGAAGACGAAGAGCGCCTCCGGGCACGCGTTGATCGAATCGACGATCGTCTGGGTGCCGGCCGACCCGCCGAAGCTCCCGTTGATCACCTTCGCACCGTTGGCGCAGGCGTACTGGAAGCCCTTGACGATCGAGTCCTCGGTGAAGCTGTCGAACTCGTCGCAGCACGACTTGATCGCCATCAGCTTGACCGTCCAGTTGACGCCGGCGACGCCCTGCGTGTTGTTGCCCGCGGCGCCGATCGTCCCCGCGACATGCGTCCCATGATCGACGTCGTCCATCGGATTGTTGGTGCCGTCCATGAAGTTCCAGCCGCGGAGGTCGTCCACCTTCCCGTTGGCGTCGTTGTCGACGCCGTCGATCGGATCGTCGTTGGCCCACACGTTCCCTTGGAGGTCGGGGTGGGTGTAGTCGATGCCGGTGTCGACCACCGCAACGGTCACCGCCGCGCTGCCGGTGTTCGTGTCCCAGGCACCCGGTGCGTCGATCTTCGTCATCCCCCAGAGGCTGCCGAACAGCGGGTCGTCGGGATTTCGGTCGAGGTGGTACCGGTGGTTGGGCTGGGCGTACCGGACCTCGGCGCGCTGCTCAAAGCGCGCCGCGGCGGCCGCCACGGACGTTCCGGGCTCGAGCTCGACGCGGACAAGGCCGCTCAGCGGGAGCCGCTCGACGATTCGCGCCTCTAGGTCGCTCGCGATCCGGCTCCGCGCCGACGGCGTCGTCGCGCCGTCGAAGCGAACGAGGAGCTCGTCAGGGACGAAGCTCTCGGGCTCGGAGGGAGGCGAAGCGGCCACCGCACCGGGGAACCCCAGCACGGCGACGACGGAGAGGACGGCTCCGAGACCCCGCATCACCAGACGCTATCGGCCCGCGCGCCGTACTTCTTGAAGCGCTTACGGATGCTTTTTCTTCTTCGGCTTGCACGCACCGAGCTTGGCGCCCTTCTTCTTGTATTTCGCAACCTGAGTTCCGGGCACCTTGATCGTCCGCCGCCGCAGACACATCACCCGCTTCTTCACGACCTTCTTGAGCGGGCGGCGCACCGCCGGAGCAGGCGGCGGGGCGGCGGGCGGCGGCGAGGCCCGCGGCGGCGGCGGTGCCGGAGCGATCGCAGCCACCGCCTTGTACGCGTTCACCCTGCCGCTCGCGACTTTCCCTCCAGCGAGGGCAGGACGTCGACGGAGCCGAGCAGCGTGGCCCGGAGCTGGGCGACGCTCGCCGCAGGGTTCCGCGCGAGCATCAGCGCCGCCACCCCCGCCACGTGGGGCGTCGCCATCGACGTCCCCGAGGAAGCGGCGTAGATGCCGCCGACCCACGTGCTCGTTACCTGCACGCCCGGCGCAGCGATGTCGACAGAGCTCGGACCGTAGTTGGAGAAGGTCGCGAGCGAATCGGTGGGATCGGTGGCGGCGACGCAGATCAGGTTGGCCTCCGGCAGGTTGCAGGGGTAGACAGGCGCGAGGTCCTTGTTGTCGCCGAGCCGGTCCTGGCCGCCGTTGCCGGCGGCGACGACGAAGAGCGTTCCGGGCGCGTTCGCGACGGAGGCTTCTAGCGTCGGGTCGTAGCTCGAGCCGCCGAGGCTGGCATTGACGACGCGCGCTCCGTTCTGCGCTGCATAGATCAAGGCGTTCGCGATCGATTCCGACGTCCCGCTGCCCGTCGGCCCCAGCGCCCGGACCGGCAGCAGGTCGACCTGCCAACTCACGCCGACGACGCCCAGCCCGTTGCTGCGCGCGCCGATCGTGCCGGCGACGTGCGTGCCGTG
>DATFPZ010000150.1:0-34004 GCA_035264545.1 Acidimicrobiia bacterium | reverse complement strand
GCTCATGACGGTCGGACCTTCTCGACCGCCCGCAAGCGCGCGCTCGCCGACCGTGGGTTCTCGGCGACCTCATCGGCGTCGGGCCGGCGAGGCCGGCGCGTGAGGAGGCGCACCAGGGGGTTGCGCGGTCTCGTCACGGGCATGCCGGGAGGCTCGGGGTCGTCGTGTCCGGCCCAGGTGGCGAAGAGCCGCTTCACGAGGCGGTCCTCGAGGGAGTGGTACGCGATGACGAGGATGCGCCCGCCCGGCATGAGCACGTGCACCGACTCGTCCAGTCCGGCGGCAAGGTTCGGCAGCTCGCGGTTGACCTCCATGCGGATCGCCTGGAACGTCCGGCGCGCCGGATGGCGCCCGCGTCGCCGCGCCGGCGCCGGGATGCCGGCTCTGATCGCGTCCACGAGCTCGCCGGTGGTGCGCAACGGCCGGGCGGCGACGATGGCGCGCGCGATCCGTCGCGCGAATCGCTCCTCGCCGTTCCCGGCGATGATCGCGGCGAGGTCGTCCTGGGCGTAGGTGTTCACGACCTTCGCCGCGGTCAGCTCCTGGGCGCTGTCCATGCGCATGTCGAGCAGCGCGTCGGACCAATAGGAGAAGCCGCGCTCGCTCCGGTCGAGCTGCGGGCTGCTCACGCCCAAGTCGAACAAGATCCCCACGATGTTCCCCTCGCGTTCGGTGCTCACGATCCCGGCAAGGGCCTCGAACCCACCTCGCACGACCCGGGCTCGCGGCCCGTATCCCGCCAGGGCGTCCCGGGCCGCCATCACTGCGTCCCGGTCACGGTCGATGCCGAGGACGCGCACGTCGTCCCGGGCCTTCAGCACGAGGCGGGCGTGCCCGCCGCCGCCGACCGTCGCGTCGACGATCAGCCCGGACGGGACCGGGGCCAGGAGCTCGACGACTTCCCGGCCCATCACCGGCTGATGTGCGAACTCGGGCACCGTGCGCCCCCTCGTGCGCTCCCGGGCCTGTGACCAGCCCCCCGGACAACGACAGCCGCTCGGTTGTCTCCCCGAATCGACTCGGTTGGAAAGCGGGCGGAGTAGGGGCTCTCAACCGTGTCGCCCAGGGGGCTGGTGGCAGGCCCGTGAGGACCTCACCATCGATTGTCAACTGCTCTGTGCTCGTGCCTTGCTTGCGCCCTCGTCAGATCCCGAAGTCCGGCAGCTCGTCGGACTCGTTGAGGCTGTGCTCACCCTCCCGGTCACGTTCCGACCACCGGCGCCCGTCCCAGATCTCGACCCGGGAGAAGACGCCGGCCACCACCACGTCCCGATCGAGCCCCGCGTACTCGCGGAGGTTCTGAGGGATGGCGATCCGGCCTTGCTTGTCGGGCGTGACCTCGGCCGTGCCTGCGAAGAACGAGCGGGCGGCATCGAGCTCGCGCGCACCTCGCTTCGATCCCTCTCGCACCCGGTCGGCCACTTCACGGAACTCCTGCGCCGTATAGACGGAGAGGCAACCGCCCCTCCCCCTGGTCACGAAGGCGCCGCCCGACAGCTGGTCGCGATACTTCGAGGGCAGGATCACCCGCCCTTTGGCATCCAGGGAGTGTTGGTACTCCCCGAGGAACATCCGGCTCCCTCGCCCGTCGGTCGTCGCCCCAAGGACGGCGAATTGCTCCCCCGTCCTCCACTTCGCGCCACCCTACGCCCCGCTTCCCCACTCGTCAACCCTCTGGCACCCACTCGCCACCCATAACGACCGGACACACCACCGGGAGAAAGGTGTGGGGCGCCGCAGGGACGGCCGGGCCGCCGGACAATCCGGCCCGCCCGCCGAGACCCGGGTCGGAGACCCGAGCCGAGCGGAGCGAGGTGAGCAGGGGCTCGGCCGGATCAGCGGTGCCGGTCCGCCGGACCCGGTCGGCCGTGCGGCGCCCGCACGTCGCGTTCACACGGCGCGCGGCAACTCCGGGCTAAGCCTCGGTGAGCGAGTGGGCTGGACCGGGTTAGGCGACGACTCTGTCGCCGTTGGGGAGGTAGGGCTCCCAGAGGGGGTCGATGGAGCCGACAGTGGCGGTGAGCCAGAGGGACGCGTGCGGCGCCCGGGGGTGGCGGCGGAGGGAGAGCCCGCACTCCTGAGGGAGGCGGTCCTCCTTGCGCGCGTTGCAGGCGCGGCAGGAGGCGACGACGTTGTCCCAGGTGTGCTCGCCGCCCCGGGACCGGGGCACGACGTGATCGATGTTCTCGGCGCCGTGGTTGCAGTACTGGCAGCGGTGGCGATCGCGGGCGAAGACGGCCCGGCGCGACAGTGGAACCCGGTTGCGGAACGGCACCCGCACGAAGTGCACGAGGCGGATCACGGAGGGGATGGGGAGGACGGCGCGCTCGGAGTGGAGCTCACCCCCGTTGCGGGCGATGATCTCGGCCTTGTCCTTCAGCACGAGTACGACCGCCCTGCGCATCGGCACGACGCAGAGCGGCTCGAAGCTGGCGTTGAGCAGCAGCGCTCTCCCCAAGCGTTCGAGACCTCCTTCTCCGGCTCTCGCCGTGCGGCGGCAGTCTACCGGCGGGTGCCGCGTCGAAGACGCGTCATCTGACGGCACCATTCGAGGTACGTGATCACGTCGTGAGACTCGGGTTCGTGGTCCCGTCCGTACTGCGTCTCGAGCCGGTGGCGGAGGTAGTCACGGTGCGGGACGGGCAGGAACGGCGGGTGGCGCCACCAGCGCGGGCGGGCGAGCCTTCCCGCCTGCGCGACCGCCGTCGGCCACAGCGGCGGGTGGCGCGCCAGCTCGAGCGCGGCGCCGGTCCAGAAGCGAGGGCCACCGGTCATGGTCTGATTGTGCCGGGCCGGGCTCGGCTCTCGGTGCCCACCCTTTAGGCTGATCGCCGTGCAGACCGCGCCGGCTCCGCGCCACACGTCGTTCGGAGCCCTGTTCGACGCCCTGCTCGCGAACGTCGAGCGCGTGATCCAAGGCAAGCGGGAGCCGGTGCGCCTGGCGCTCGTGTGCCTGTTCGCCGAGGGGCATCTGCTCATCGAGGACGTGCCCGGTGTCGGCAAGACGTCGATGGCGAAGGCCGTCGCCCGGTCGATCGACGGGACGTGGAGCCGGATCCAGTTCACGCCCGATCTGCTGCCGTCCGACGTGACGGGCGTGTCGGTGTGGAACCGGGTCGCCAACGAGTTCGAGTTCCGTCCCGGCGGTGTGTTCGCAGACGTCGTCCTCGCCGACGAGATCAACCGTGCGTCACCCAAGACGCAGTCGGCGCTGCTCGAGGCCATGGAGGAGCGCCAGGTCACGGTTGACACGCATACCTACGGACTCCCCCGTCCGTTCATCGTGATCGCGACCCAGAACCCGATCGAGCTCGAGGGCACCTATCCCCTCCCGGAGGCGCAGCTCGACCGGTTCCTCATGCGCATCCAGATGGGCTACCCGAGCCACGACGCCGAGCGCGCCATCCTCGAAACCCACGGCAGCCACGCCAGCGTCGAGGAGCTCGCCCCCGTGACCTCGGCGGCCGAGGTCGTCGCCGCTGCCCGCGCCGTCGCCGATGTGCACGTCGCCGACAACCTGAAGGCGTACATCGTCGACCTCGTCACCGCGACCCGGCAGCATCGCGATCTCGCACTCGGTGTCAGCCCTCGGGGCGCGCTGTCGCTCCAGCGCGCCGCCCGCGCGCTCGCCGCCAGCATCGGGCGCGACTACGTCGTCCCCGACGACATCAAGCGCCTTGCGGTCGCGGTCCTCGAGCACCGGTTGCTGCTCGCCCCCGACGCGCAGCTGCGGGGGGCGGCGCCCGGCGACGTGGTGCGGGAGCTGCTCGCGTCGGTGCCGGTGCCGGGCGCCACCGGCTGACGGTCGATGCGCTCGTCGCCCCGCGTCCTCACCCGCCGGGGCTGGAGCCTGGCCGGGGCCGCGCTCGGGTTGGCCGTGGCCGGACGGCTGCTCGGCACGGTCGAGATGTGGATCCTCACCACGGGCATCGCGCTGCTGCTGGCCACGAGCGTGGTGTGGGCCCGGTCGCGCCGCTACGACCTCGTCGCCCGGCGCGCGGTCCGGCCGGCACGTCTGTACGTGGGCGGCGACGGTCGCGTCGACCTCACGCTCGCGAACCGCTCTGACCGGGCGACGCCCCTCCTGACCGTCACCGACGTCTTCGACGACGGCCACCGCGCCGCGCGCTTCGTCCTGCCGCCCCTCCCGCCGGGCGAGGCGGCGAAGGCCGCGTACCACCTGCCCACCAACCGGCGGGGCCGGTTCCGGATCGGGCCGCTGGCGGTGTCGGCCTCGGACCCGTTCGGCCTCGCCCGGCGAACGTGGACGCTCACGGCGCTCAGCGAGGTCCTCGTGTGCCCCCGCGTGCACGACATCATCGCCCCGCGTCAAGCAGGCGGCCGGCTCGTCGCGTCGGTCGAGACGGCGCACGCCCGAGCCCAGGCCGCCGACGGCGAGGACTTCCTCACGCTGCGGGAGTACGAGGTCGGCGACGACCTGCGGCGCGTGCACTGGCGTTCGACGGCCCGCGTCGGGGATCTCATGATCCGCCAGGACGAGGCCCAGTGGCGCGCCCGCGCCATCGTCGTGCTCGACACCCGGCCCGGCGCCCACGACGCCCGGTCGTTCGAGACCGCGATCGAGGCGACCGCATCCATCGTCGACCGTCTCACGAGGATGCGCCGCCGGGTCGAGGTGATCGCGAGCAACGGGCAGTCGCTCGGTGCGCCGACGACGCGAGCGGGGTGGGCAGTGATGGACCGGCTCGCGACGATCCAGCCCGGAGGTGAGGACCGCCTCGCTGGCGTGCTCGCGTCACTGCGGGCCCACCGGCGCGCCGCGCTGGTCGTGGCCGTCGTCGGCTCCCTGAACGCCGTCGAGCTCGACGCGCTCGGCGCGCTCACGGCTCACGGCACGGTGGTAATGGTCGCCACGCGTCGCGGCACACAACCGCCGCCCGCGCTCGTCACGTGGTCCGGGCTCGTCGCCGTCGACGCGTCCCGGACACCCTTCCCGACCGCCTGGAACCAGGCAATGACCCGATGGCATCTCGCACCTCCTCCGCGCTCGCCACGCTCGCGCTCGCCGCGCTGAGCACCGCGGCCGTCCTGACCCTCGGACGCGTCTTCGCGTCCGGGCGGTTCGTGCTCCCCGTCGTGGGCGCGGTCCTGCTGGCGCACCTCCTCGGCTTCGTCGCGCGCACGCGCGGCTGGTCCCTCATCGACGCGCTCTCGCTGTCGATGTCCGGGCTGGCCGTGTACCTGATCTGGTTCCAGGCGCCGCACACGACGCTCTACGGCATCCCGACGGCGGATACGTTCCGCGTCCTCGCCGACCGGCTGGGCGACGGCGTGCACGAGCTGCGGACCGCGGTCGTGCCCGCCCCGGCCACGAACGGCGCGATCGTGCTCTCCGTTCTCGTCGTATGGGTCATGGCCGTGACCGCGGACGCGCTCGCATTCTGGCGACGCGCCACGATCGGCGCCGTCGCTCCCGCCCTCGCATTATTCGTGTGGGCGTCGACGCTCGGCACCAACTCGCTGGCGACCCGAACCACCGCCGGCTTCCTGATCGCGGCGCTCTTGTTCCTCCTCGTGCAGCACCAGTCGCTCGTCGGACGGGGCCGGGCCTCGTTCTCCGGCCGGCGCGTGCGAGCCGGCACAACGGTCATGACCCTCGGTGCCCTCGCCGGCGCCGTCGCGGTGGTGGGCGGACTGGTGATCGGCCCGGCGCTCCCCGGCGCGGACGCCGATCCACTCATCGACGTGCGCGGTCTCGGGCCGAACGACCGTGGCTACCGCGTCGAGCCTCCGCTGGCCCGCATCGGCGAGGACTTCGTCGGGCGCGGCCGGGTCGAGGTGTTCACGGTGCGCTCACCGCGCGAGGACTACTGGCGCGTCGCGGCACTCGACCGGTACGAGAGCACGAACGGTGGTCAGTGGACGCTCGCCGCCCAGGGCAACGGCGAGGTGCAGGACGGGCTTCACGCGCCCGTCGACAGCACCATGCTGCGCCAGGAGTTCCACATCACCGGCCTCGCCGACCGATGGCTCCCCGCCGCGTACGAGCCGATGGAGCTCGAAGGAGGCGACGACCCGCTCGTCGTGAAGGCGTCGAGCACGCTGGTGTCGAACCGATCCGACGTGACCGACCTGACGTACACGGTCAGCTCGCGGCAACCGCCGGAGACGCTCACCACCCCGCAGGTCGACGCCACCAACGCGCCCCTCCCGCCGGAGATGCGCGGCTACACGAGGCTCCCCGTCGACTTCCCCAATGACGTACGCGACACGGCCCTCGCGATCACCGCCGGCGCGACCAACGCCTACGACCGCGCCCGCGCCCTGGAGCAGTTCTTCCTCGATCCGGCCCAGGGCTTCCACTACTCGCTCGACGTCGACCTCGGGCCCGACGCGCAGAGCCAGAACGCGATCAGCCAGTTCCTGCAGAGCCGCACCGGTTTCTGCGTGCAGTTCGCGAGCAGCTTCACCGCGATGGCCCGCGCCGCCGGCCTGCCGGCGCGCGTCGCGGTCGGCTACACGCCGGGCCGCTACGACAGCATCTCCGGCATCTACCGCGTCACGTCGGAAGACGCACACGCCTGGGGTGAGGTCTGGCTCGCGGGCGTCGGTTGGACGCGCTTCGAGCCCACCCCCGACAGCGACCTGCCCGGCGGCAGCCGGGGAGGTGCGCGCCTGACGACACCGTCGGCGCCCGCCACACCCGCGCCGGCGACGAGCACGCCGGTCGGTTCCGTGCCGCCGACCAGCGCCGCTCCGGCGCCACGCGGCACCGCGCAGGTCGACATCGACGCACCGGCCGCGGACCGCGGGCGGGGAGGCTTCACATTCGACTGGAAGATCGCGATGGCCCTGCTTGCCGGCGCGATGGCCGGCGCGGCGGGCGTTGCCGTGGCGATCGTCCTCGCCAAGCGGCGGCGGCGCCGGCGTCGGCGCGATGATCCGGATCCCGCGGCCGCGATCACCGGCGCGTGGGAGGAGGTGCTCGACCGGCTGGGCGAGGCCGGTGTCGAGCGCCAGCCGGCGCGGACCCCACTCGAGCTCGCCGAGCTGGTGCCGGGGCGTGTCCCGGACGCCGCCGGCCCGCCGCTTCGGCACCTCGCGGAACGCTATAGCGCGGCGCGGTATGGATCCGTGACGCCGGACGCCGAGGTCGCCCGCCAGGCGTGGCGTGACGCGAGCTCCGTCAGTTCGGCGTTGCGCGCCGGCGCGAGCGTCCGCGAGCGCTGGCGCCGCCGGCTCGACCTGACGCCGCTTCGCCGGTAGGAGGCGGCTCGGTCACGTCCAGTTCGCCGTCTCGCAGCCCGTCGACGAACTCCTGACGTTCGGCGTCGAACGCGCGGACTTCGGCCGCCACGTCCTCCGTGACGCGGTCGAGACCGACGAAGAGGGCGAGCTGCCCGTGACGCAGCGCGTCGAGGATCTGTCCGTCATCGCGGCACGCCCACACGGTGTCGCCGTCGGTGACGAGCGACAGCGCTGCGACGTCCTCGCCCGATTCGACGAGATACTGGACGGCTCGGCGGATGCGGGCGAGGGAGAGACCGGCGTCGAGGAGCGAGGCCACGACCCGGAGCGCGACGAGGTCCTGGAACGTGTACGGGTGCGTCCGCCCCGGGGGCGGCACGACGAGGCCGAGCCGCTCCCACGAGCTGAGCTGCGACAGCGAGCAACCGGTCAAGCGGGCGGCCTGCGCGGCCGTGAAGCCCACGGCGACCGCCGGGTCAGGACTGGTCGTCGCGACGCCAGCGCTCGCGCCAGCGCCGCCCGGCGTTCCCGAACACGTTCTTGAGCGCCCCGGTGCGCACCGAGCTGGTGAGGTTCTCGAGGCCCGCCTTCCCCAGCTTCCGGACGTTCCGCTCGATCACCAGCAGGCACGCCAGCATGACCAGGAACCCGACCACCCCGAGCAGGAGCACCCGGGTGAACGTGAAGAGAAGGAGGGCGAGGCCGGCCACGAAGCCGAACACCGCCCACTTGATCGCTCGGGCCGAGTGCCGGTAGAGGGTCGTCTCGGAGACCTCTTGGACCAGCCGGGGATCGGTCTCGGTGAGGTTGGCCTCGATCTCCTTGAGGATCCGCTGCTCGTCTTCCGAGAGGGGCATGCAATCGCCTCTTGCGCTTCAGCGCGTTGTGCTCCGCCCAATGGGGTGCAATTCATTGTCGCGCGCGGTCCAACCCCCCTCAACGCGCCTGCGTTCCTTGATCACCCGGCCGAGGGATCGCACGGGACCGGTCCACCGCCCGCGCCGGCCGACTGGTAGGCGCGGTCGACGAGCCGGTGAGCCGCGATCGCGATGTCGACGTCCGGATGGCCGTGGGCGCGGGGGCCGTCGCGGGCCAACACATCGAGGAAGACCTTGCTCGGCTCGGCATATTGCGCCAGCGGCTTGGCGAGCGCCTCGGCGACCCGGAACCGATCGACCCACGGCGGCGGCGACGACTCGACGAGCTCTTCGCCGTTCCGGGTCTCGACGTGGAGAGGCCCGAGGTAGTCGTCGTCCGTCCAGAGCAACGCGTCCTCGCAGAACACCTCCAACCGGCGCCTGGACTCCCGGGTCAGGATCTGGTGCCAGACACTGACGATCGTCGCAGTCGATTCGTCTCCGAATCGGAACGTCACGGTCGTCGCGTCGTCGATGCCGCGGTGCTCGAACATGGACGCAGCGCGAGCAGTGACCTCGCAGGGCTCGCCGGCCACGGGACCGAGCACCCAGCGCAGCACGTCGACGTCGTGGATCGAGTGCTCGAGCAGCGTCCCGCCGCCGGCTCTGGTCACGTCGGCGCGCCACGCCGACGCGTAGAAGCCCTGGATCGGGAAGTACTGGTCGTCGCGGAGCACGGTGGTGAGCGGTCGCCCGTACTTGCCTTCGGCGACGAGGTCGGCGGCGGCGCGGAAGACGGGGGCGTGTCGCAGCACGAGCCCGACCTGGTGCGGGACGCGACCGAGAACGCCGGCGAGGTGCTCGGCCTCCACCAGGGTCGGCGCCAGCGGCTTCTCGCAGAAGACGGCGCGAGATCGCTCCCCCGCCGCGCACACCGCCTCGAGGTGCGCCGCCGTCCAGGTGCACACCCACACGACGTCGACGTCGCCGAGCAGCTCGTCGAGCTGTTCGTACGCGCGGGCGTCGTGATGGCGGGCGAGGTCGGCCGCACGTCCGTGGTCGGTGTCAAAGGTGCCCACGACGCGTGCGTCGACGAGGCCGGCGTCGCCGAGCTGGCGGAGCGCGAAGGAATGCACCGTCCCGATGTGCCCGCAGCCGACGATCCCGATGCGGATCACGGGCCGGCCCCGGGCTCGGGCTCGACGTGCGCGCCCCGATCGAGCAGCGCGGCCGCGCCGACGGCATCGTCGCCGAAGCGGCGCCGCACCGCGTCCATCGAGTCCTCGACGGCGCGACGGCGCGGGTCGCTTCCGCGCGCCGCGCCACCATCGATGTCGAGCGGCAGCTGGTCGTGCGAGACACCGTCGTCCTGCCCGTCGACCGCGTGCAGCTGCTGCATCGCGACGCCGAGCAGCCTGATCCCCTCGCCGATGTCGACGGCATCGAGGAGCGCACGCGCGACGGCGGCGATGTCGGCGGCGAGGTTCGTCGGCTCGGGCAGCGTGCGCGACCTCGTGATCGTGCGGAAGTCCTTGTAACGCAGCTTGAGCTGCACGGTCCGGCCCGCCTGCCGGGCGTCGCGGAGCCGTTCGGCCACTCGCTCCGACATGCGCAGCACCTCGCGCCCGAGCATCTCCCGGTCGGTGATGTCGGTCGGGAACGTCTCCTCGTGGCCGATCGACTTCACCGCCCGCTCCGGTTCGACCGGGCGGTCGTCCCGGTTCCACGCCAGCGCGTACAAGTGGCGACCGTGCGCGTCGCCGAGCGTGTGCACGAGCGTCTCCTCGGGGAGCGCGGCAAGGTCGCCGATCGTGCGCACGCCCAACTGCGCCAGCCGGTCCCCCGTCTTCGGCCCCACGCCCCACAGCCTGCGCACCTCGAGCGGATGGATGAACTCGATCTCGGTGCCGGCCTCGACGACGAGCATCCCATCGGGCTTGGCGAGATCGCTCGCGAGCTTGGCGACGAACTTGGTGCTCGCGACCCCGACCGATGCCACCAGTCCCGTCTCGGCGTAGATGCGTCGCCGCACGGCGATGGCGATCTCGGGTGCCGACCCGTGCAGCCGCCGCGCGCCGCTCACGTCGAGGAAGGCCTCGTCGAGCGCGAGCGGCTCGACGAGCGGCGTGACCTCGCGCAGGATCGCCATCACCGACCGGCTCGCGTCGCCGTAGGCGTCGAAGCGCGGCGCGAGGAACACCCCGTCCGGGCAGGCTCGCCGGGCACGGCCCATGGGCATGGCCGAGTGGACGCCGTACCGGCGGGCCTCGTAGCTGGCGGCGGCGACGACGCCTCGCCGCCCGAGCCCGCCGACGATGACCGGCCGCCCGCGCAGGGACGGATCGGCGAGCTGCTCGACCGACGCGTAGAACGCGTCGAGGTCGAGATGAAGGATTGTGAGCTCAGTCGCGGACGGCGTCATCGCGGTCCGTGCGCGTCACCTCGAGCTCGGCGCGTGCCGTGCCGCGGACCTCGTAGGAATAGCGGCGCACGCTCTCGGGACCCCACTGCTCGGCGAGCCATTCGGCGATCGGCTCGCCCACCCACGGGTGGCAGCGCTCGATCATCGCGACCGCGTCGGCGGCGGTGAAGAACGCCGCTTCCACGACGATGCCGTCGGGGTCCGCCACCCGCACCTCACCCTCGAAGTCGACGGCGCGGTGGACCTCGCACCGCATCACCCAGCCGAGATCCGGCGCCACCGCCTCGACCTCGTAGAGGGGACCCTCCCACCCGGTGACCCGCAATCCGGTCTCCTCTTCGACCTCGCGCGTCAGGCCGTCGAGCAGCGAGCCGTCGTCGGCGTCGATGACACCGCCCGGCGTGCTCCAGTCCTCGTACCCGCCGCGCCGCTGATTGCGCACGAAGAGCAAGCGACCGTCGGACTCGACGAGGGCGCCGGCGACCAGCCATTCGCGCGCCGTCTCGGCCATCCCGTCAGTGTGGCATGCGCATGGTTGGCAAGCCGTCGACCGCCGTACGATCCCGCTTGATGGACGACGAACCGACGAGCAACGGTGCGGGCGACCCGGGTGAGGCCGGCGAGTCGCTCGTTCCCGCCGGGCTTCCGTCTCGTGGCGCGTACGTCCTCGCGTTCCTGAGCGTCGTGCTCGCCGGCGCGTTTGGCGGCATCATCGGGTACGGCCTCGTAGACCTCGGCTGCTCGGACGACTGCGGCGTCGCGGTCGTCGCCGGGCTCGTGGTCGGGGCGCTCGCCGGCGCGGTGGGTGTCGGCATCGTCGCCGTGCTCGTGTTGCGGGCCATGGCCGAGTGGCAGCGCGGCGGCAAGCGCGCCCGCTAATGGTCTGTTTACGTCAACTACGTGCCATAGAGGCATGTAGTTGACGCCAGAACAGTCAGCCGCCGAAGCTCAGGCGTCGGAAGCCCTCGGCGTAGGCGACGCCGGCTTCGCGCCCCGCCTCCTCGGCGCGGTCGCGCAGGAACTGGCGGAACCACTCGCCGGTCTCCGTGAGCTGACTGGCGTGGCAGAAGAGCGCGTCGATCTTGTGCTCGAGCGTGTTGCTGATGTCGACCCAGCAGTTCGGCTCCAGCGTCCCCGAGAGGTACACGGCCTGGACGTGATGCACGTCGAGACCCTCGGTGAGGTGGTCGGCGAAGTAGTGCGGGTTGCCGGCCGCGGGCGCGACGGCGTCGAGCGTCGCCCAGCCCGTGACGCGGTGGTCGTGGTGGTTGAAGTACCGGTCGCCGAAGAACACCGCCGTCGGGTCCGGGCACAGCACGACCTGGGGTCGGAGCTCCCGCACGTAGCGGGTGATGGCCGCGCGCAGCTCCTGGTCGTCCGGCAGCTCGCCGTCGTGGTAGCCGAGGTGGTAGTGCCCGGCGAATCCCAACAGCGCGGCGGCTTTCGCCGTCTCCTCCACCCGGAGCCGCGCCAGCTTCGCGAGATCGGCGTCGGGATCCTGGGTTCCCTTGTCGCCCCGGGTCGTGATGAGCACCGACACGTCGGCGCCGGCTTCGGCCCACGACGCCAGCGTGCCGCCCGCCGAGATCTCGGGGTCGTCCGGATGCCCATAGACGGCCAGTGCGCTGGCCGGAGTCTCCCCGTCGATCGGCATCCAACACCCCAGGGTAATGGGCGCAACCGCACGCTGACCCGGCGCGGCTACCAGGTGAGCTCGAGCACGCTCCGCATGGTCGCCTCGAACGTCGCGTCGTCCATCGTCGTGCGCGCGGCGAGCACCATGTCGGCGTCGGCGCCGATCGGCCAGCGCAGCCTCTCCTGGGTGCCTTCGACGGCGTCCGCGATCACGTGGGCGACGGGCTCGGCGCCCGACGGCGTCTCGCCACCGCGCAGCTTCTCGAATGCCACGGACCACTCGCGGTCGAGCTGGTCGTAGGGCGGGTCGTCGAGGCCGAAACGCGGCTCCTTTCCCTGGAACTCGGTCTCGAAGAATCCTGGCTCGATGACGGCGACGCGCACGCCGAAGTGCCCGACCTCGTAGTGCAGGGCCTCGGACACGGCTTCGAGCGCGTGCTTGGTCGCCGCGTACGTTCCGCCGATCGGTCCCGTGACCAGGCCGGCGAGCGACGTGACGTTCACGATCGTGCCACTCCCCCGCTCACGCATCTGGGGCAGCACGGCCTGGATCATGCGCACCGCGCCGAGGACGTTGGTCTCGAACATCCGCCGGATCTCGTCGATCGGAATCCGTTCGATCGCGCCTTGGATCCCATATCCCGCGTTGTTGACCAACGCGTCGACGGTTCCGGCGCTGGCCACCGCGGCAGCGACCGACGAGTCGTCGTCGACGTCGAGTCGCAGCTTCTCGGTCACGTCGAGGTCGTCCAGCGTCTCGGGACGCCGGGCGGTCGCCAGCACCTCGTGGCCCCGCTTCGTGAGCTCGACGGCGGCGGCGCGACCGAAGCCGCTCGAGCACCCGGTGATGAGAACCCGTGCCATGTTTCTCCTCTGCTCCTAGTCGCGCGCGACGCCCGCGAGCGTCTTGAGAACTCGCTCGAGATCGGCGTCGTCGACGTCCTTGTGGGTGGCGAACCGTACTGTACGAGCATCGATCGTGCCGCCGCGGATGCCGTCGGCGTCGAGCCGTGACAGCAGATCGCGGGGAAGGCGGTCGGCAACGGCGCACACGATGTTCGTCTGGACGGCCGCGGGCGCGACGGATCCCGGCCAGTGCTCGGCGAGGAGCTCGGCGAGCCGGCGCGCGCGCCGGTGGTCGTCGGCCAGGCGCTCGATCATCGTGTCGAGCGCCACGAGCCCCGCCGCCGCGATCACACCCGCCTGGCGCATCGCGCCGCCGAGCCGCTGGCGATGCTCGCGTGCGACTGCGATCACGTCGCGCGATCCGCACAACACCGAACCCACGGGCGCGCCGAGCCCCTTCGACACGCAGAACATCACTGCCGTCGCCGGCGCCGCGAGCTTCCGGGCGGGCACGCCGAGCGCGACCGACGCGTTCCAGATCCGCGCCCCGTCGCAGAAGACGGGGATATCGCGCGAATCCGCAACACCTGCGACCGCTCTCACTTCGTCGACGCGCCACGGTCGGCCACAGCTCGCCATGTGCGTGTTCTCGATCGCAACCAGCGACACCGCCGCCGAGTGGTGTCTGCCGTCCTCGATTGTGTCGGCGAGGGTGTGCGTGTCGAGGAGCCCGTCGTCGTCGGGGAGCGTGTGCAGCTGCACGGCGGAGTTCCACGCCGCCGCGGCCGCCTCGTACCGGAACACGTGCGCACGCTCCGCGCACAACACCTCGGTGCCCGGCCGGGCGAGCACCCGCAGCGCGAGCTGATTCGCCATCGTCCCCGACGGTACGTACAGGGCCGCCTCCTTCCCGAGCAGCTCTGCGGCCCGGTCCTGGAAGCGGTTGATCGTCGGGTCCTCGCCGTACACGTCGTCGCCGACCTCGGCGTCGGCCATGGCGCGACGCATCTCGGGCGTCGGCGTCGTGACCGTGTCCGAACGAAGGTCGATGCGCCCGTCCGGCGAAGCCATGCGCTCATCCTATGGGCGCCGTCGCAAGCTCCGGCTTTGTGGCGGCGGTCGGTAAAGCCGCCGCCGCCCGCGCGGGCTACGTGCCGGTTACGGGCTCGCGATCGGGCGGATGAGCCCCTCCTGGATCACGGTGATCGCGAGCGTGCCGTCGCGGCAGAAGATCGAGCCTTGCGCCAACCCGCGTGCGTGCGACGCCGTCGGGCTCGTCTGGTGGTACAGGAGCCAGTCGTCGGCCCGGAACGGGCGGTGGAACCACATCGCGTGGTCGAGGCTGGCGATCATGTGCTGCTGCTCGCGGTACGAGATCGCGTGCGGGAACATCGCGGTGTCGAGCAGGGTCAGGTCGGACGCGTAGGCGACGACGCACTCGTGGATGAGCGGCACCTCCGGCAGTTCGCCGTTCGACCTGATCCAGACGTTCTGCTGCGGCTCCCGCGGCGTCGGGTCGAGCCAGCGGGGGTCGTCGACCGGCCGAGAGTCGATCGGCCGCTCGCGGACGAGCCACTGCGCGAGGTCGGGCCCCACGCGCTCGAGGTACGGCTCCACGCGCTGCTGCCACGTGGGGAGCTCGTCGGGATCGGGGACGGTCGGCATCGTCATCTGGTGATCGGGACCGTTCTCGACGATCTGGAACGAGGCCGCCAGGTTGAAGATCGCGCGCCCGTGCTGGATCGCCACGACCCGCCGGGTGGTGAAGCTCTTCCCGTCGCGGATGCGGTCGACCTCGTACACGATCGGGATGTTCGGATCGCCGGGCCGCAGGAAGTACGCATGAAGCGAGTGCACTGGTCGGTCTTCACCGACCGTGCGACCGGCGGCGACGAGTGCCTGCGCCGCGACCTGCCCGCCGAACACACGCTGGCGGTCCTCGTGCGGACTCAGCCCCCGGAAGAGGTTGACCTCGAGCGCCTCGAGCTCGAGCAGCGCCAGCAGCTCGTCGAGCGCGTCACCCACAGTCCCTCCTGTCGCCGCCGCGCGGGGATGCTACGCGCGACGGGTCAGCCGAAGAACACGCTGGCCACGTCGTACAGGTTGGGATCGACGGTCTTGAGCTCACGCACGCCGGCTTCGATCGGGACGCGGATGATCTCCGAGGCGTGCAACGCGACCATGATGCCGAACTGCCCGTCGTTCACGGCGTCGATGGCTTCGATGCCGAAGCGGGTAGCGAGGACCCGGTCGTACGCGGTCGGTGTGCCACCGCGCAGCACGTGACCCAAGATCGTGACGCGCGTCTCGAAGCCTGTCCGCTGCTCGATCTCGCGCGCGAGGTCGTTGCTGATCCCGCCCAGGCGCACGTGACCGAACTCGTCGACCTCGCCGGACTGGAGCGCCATCGTTCCCTCGACCGGCACCGCGCCTTCCGCCACCACGACGATCGAGAAGTTGGCGCCCCGTCGGTGACGGTGCCGGATGCGGTCGCACACCTCGCCGATGTCGAACGGCTCCTCGGGGATGAGGATGACGTCACCTCCGCCGGCAATTCCCGAGTACGTGGCGATCCAACCGGCGTGCCGGCCCATCACCTCGACGACCATGACGCGGTCGTGGCTCTCCGCCGTCGTGTGAAGACGGTCGATGGCGTCGGTGGCGATCTGCACCGCCGTGTTGAACCCGAACGTGAAGTCCGTAGCCGACAGGTCGTTGTCGATGGTCTTCGGCACGCCCACCAGATTCACGCCGTCGGCGCCGAGCTTGGCGGCGACGCCGAGCGTGTCTTCGCCGCCGATCGCGATCAGCGCGTCGATCCGCTCGCGTTCGATCGTGTCGTGCACGCGCGCGACACCATCCTCCGTCTTGTACGGGTTCGTGCGCGAGCTTCCGAGGATCGTGCCGCCACGGTGGAGCAGTCCCCGGGTGTTGGCGGTCGTCAGGTCGACCGTCTCCAGGTCGATGACGCCACGCCAGCCGTGACGGAACCCTACGAGGTTGTGCCCGTAGACGCCTTCGCCCTTCCGGACCACGGCGCGGATCACCGCGTTGAGCCCCGGGCAGTCACCGCCGCCGGTGAGAACGCCGATCCGCATCTGCACCTCCGCCAACGCCTCTCCCTTCACGCGGGAGCCGCGTCCATCCTGCCGCAGCGGCAGCGAAGCGCGGAAGGCCTCGGAGGTGACCGGTAGCCTTCGGCGCGAGAGGCGGAGTCGGAAGAGGCGCCGTGGGCCGGAAGCAGGATCGCGAGCAGATCATCGCCGCCACGAAGCCGTCCCTCGGCAGCGGCGAGTACATCCGGTCGTGCAGCGCAGTCTGGGCCGCCGAGTGCGGCGGCCGGGTCCCACTGCTCTTCCGGGTCCGCTCCCGGTACTTCGTCGCGCTCACCGACCAGCGGTTGATCCTGTTCCGAGCGCCCCGACGCCGGCACCCATTGACCGCGGACGAGATGCTCATCGCCAAGCGTCACAGCTCGTTCACCCTCGAGAAGACGAGTCGCTTCTCGCCCCTGCTCCAGGTGCGGATCCGGGATGCCGCCGACCGGGAGATCGCCCTCGAGTTCCGCCCTGGTGATCGCAAGGTCGGGCTCGAGATCGTGAACGTGCTCGGCGGGGAACCGCGCCGCCCGTCCGACGTCGCCGAGTGGTGAGCGTCTGCCTGGCGATAGACGCCGGCACCACGGGCGTGCGCGCGTTCGCGGTCGACGAGCACGGCACCCCCATCGGCTGGTCGTACCGTGAGTTCGCGCAACACTTCCCGCAGCCGGGTTGGGTCGAGCACGACCCGGACGAGATCTGGACGGCGACGCTCGAGACGCTCGCCGAGGTGCAGTCCAAGCTGGCGGACACCGGCCACTCGGTCGCCGCGATCGGGATCACGAACCAGCGCGAGACCGCCGTCGTGTGGGACCGGCGCACGGGCCGGCCGTTGCACCGCGCCATCGTCTGGCAGGACCGACGCACGGCCGGACGGTGCGACGAGCTCCGGGCCGAAGGAATCGAGCCCCTCATCCGCGAGCGGACCGGACTCGTCCTCGACTCCTACTTCTCGGCCACCAAGCTGGAATGGCTGCTCACCGACGGCGGCGTCGACGGTGGACCGGATCTCGCGTTCGGCACTGTCGACAGCTGGATCCTCTGGCGTCTCACCGGCGGGCCCGACGGCGGCGTGCACGCGACCGACCCCTCGAACGCCAGCCGCACGCTCCTGTACGACATCGACGCGCGCGGCTGGTCCGACGAGCTGTGCGCGCTGTTCGGCGTCCCGCGCTCGTGCCTCCCGGAGGCCCGGCCCAGCAGCGGGCGGTTCGGGGTGACGACCCCCGAGCACGCCGCCGGGCTCGACGTGCCCGTGAGCGGCATCGCCGGTGATCAGCAGGCGGCGCTGTTCGGGCAGGCGTGCTTCGAGACGGGCATGACGAAGAACACGTACGGCACCGGCTCGTTCGTGCTCATGAACCTCGGTCCGACGCACCCGCCTCCGACCGAGGGCCTCCTGACCAGCGTGGCGTGGGATCTGGGCGGCGACGACATCGCGTACGTGATGGAAGGGGCGATCTTCGTCACCGGGGCCGCGATCCAGTGGCTGCGCGACGGCATCGGCATCATCGACGACGCCGCCGAGACCGGACCGCTCGCCGCCAGCGTCGAGGACAGCGGCGGCGTCGTGTTCGTCCCCGCGTTCACCGGGCTCGGATCCCCGTGGTGGGACTCGTACGCGCGCGGCTCGGTGTTCGGGCTCACCCGCGGCTCGGGTCGCGCGCAGATCGCGCGTTCGGTGGTCGAGTCGATGGCGTGGCAGACGCGCGACGTCGTCGACGCGATCACAGCCGCCTGCGGGACGCCCGCGGCCGAGCTCCGGGTCGACGGTGGCGCCAGCGTGATGGACGTGCTCTGCCAGTTCCAGGCCGATGTCCTCGGTGTGCCCGTGCGCCGACCCACCGTGAAGGAGACGACCGCATTGGGCGCCGCGTACCTCGCCGGCCTGGCCGAGGGAGTGTGGACGTCGCCGTCCGAAGCGGCGGCGAGCTGGGCCGAGGAATCGGTGTTCGAACCTTCGATGCCCGCCGGGGACGTCGCCCGCAAGCGCGACGAGTGGCACCGTGCGGTGGAACGAGCGCGCGGCTGGGTGAACGACGCCGGCTGAGCGCTTACGCGACCGCCGCCGGACGGGCCGCCTCGAGCGTGGCCAGCGGGACCGGCTCGACCGGCACGTCCTCGGCTTTCTTGGTCGCGTACGTGTCGACGTACTCGTAGCCGGACAGCTGCTGCAGCTCGAACATGACCTCGTCGGTGATCTGACGCAGCACGAGCTTGTCGTGCTCGCGCCCGGCGTAGCGGTCGGCGGTGATCGGCGCGCCGAAGTGGATCCGCACCGTACGGAACAGGCGCGGGAGCTTCCGGCCGATCGGGTTGATCTCGTCGGTGCCGGTCATCCCGATGGGCACGATCGGCGCACCGGTGCGCAACGCCAGACGGGCGACGCCCGTGTGGCCGCGATGGAGGTAGCCGTCCCGGGTACGGGTGCCCTCGGGGTAGATGCCGAACACCTGGCCACCCTCGAGCACCTCGGTCGCCGACGCGAGGGCCCGTTCGCTCGCGCTCCCGCCTTCGCGACGGATCGGGATCTGGCCCACCCCGCGGAAGAACCACGCCGTCTTCTTGTTGTCGAAGTACTCGGCCTTGGCGACGAACGTCACCCGCCGCCGGATGACGAGCGGCAGGAACAGCGAGTCCATGAACGACCGGTGGTTGGCGGCGAGGATCACGGGGCCCTGCGCCGGCACGTGGTCCCGACCGTCGATCCGCACCCGGTAGAAGACGCGCAGGATCGGCGTGAGGATCGCCTTGATGAGCCAGTAGAGCACTGCTCCCCCCGGACCGCTTGCGGCGAGCTTACGGACAAGCAGACGGCGGAGCGAACGAAGCTCCCCTTCTCTGTCCCGAGTCGAACGTTCTTGACCAAATGGTCAAGTGCTCGTACCCTCCCCCCGCCGGGCGCGGCACCGTGACAGGGAGAAGGATGCGGCGGAAGCTCACGCAACGGGGGAAGGACCGGCGGGGCCAGCTCATGGAGCACGCGGCCGGGCTCTTCGCCGAGCGCGGGTACCACCCGACGTCGGTCTCCGACATCGTGGAGAGCCTCGGCGTCGGGAAGGGTGTCTTCTACTGGTACTTCTCCTCGAAGGAGGAGCTGCTGGCGGAGATCCTGCGCGACTCGCACCAGGACCTGCGCCGCCGGCAGCAGCAGGCGATCGGCGACGAGCCCAACCCGGTCCTGCGGATCGAGCTCGGCATCCGCGCCACGATCGAGTGGTTCCTCGAGCACCGCAAGTACTTCACGCTGTTCCAGTTCGCGGCCAGCGACGAGCGGTTCGCGCCTGTGCTGCGCCGCAACCACGACGTCGCCATCGCCGACGCGGTGCGGCACATCAAAGAGGCCATCGTCGACGGCCTCGTCGCGGACCAGAACCCCGAGATGCTGGCGGAGGCGATCGTCGGCGCGTGCAACCAGCTGACCCGCACCTACGTCTTCGATCGCAACGAGCCCGTCGACCGCACGACCGAGGCGGCCGTCAGCTTCTGCCTCCACGGCATCGTCGGGAAGTAGCCGGGAAGTAGCAGGCAGAGCGTCGCAAGCGCCGCCTCTCAGCCGAGCTTGGTGAGCGCGCGGCGGATGCCGCGGACAGCCTGACCGATCCGCTGCTCGTTCTCGACGAGCGCGAAGCGCACGAACCCCTCGCCGCCGGGACCGAAACCGACCCCGGGCGAGACCGCGACCCCGGCCTCGGGCACGAGCATCTTGGCGAACTCGAGGCTGCCCATCTCCTCGTAGGGCTCGGGGATCGGAGCCCAGACGAACATCGTGCCGCAGGGTCGCTCGATCTCCCATCCGCAACGAGCGAGGCCGTCGATCAGCGCGTCGCGACGGCCGCGGTAGACCGCGTTCACCGCGAGCGGATAGTCGGGCGCCTCGTTCATGGCGACGATCGACGCGATCTGAATGGGCTGGAAGGTGCCGTAGTCGAGATAGCTCTTCAGCTTGCCCAGCGCGGCCACGACCTCCTGGTTCCCGACCAGGAATCCCATCCGCCATCCCGCCATCGAGAACGACTTCGTGAGCGTGTACAGCTCGACGGCGACGTCGGTGGCGCCGGGGACCTGCAGGATCGAGGGCGGCTCGTACCCGTCGTAGCCGAGGTCGGCGTACGCGAAGTCGTGCACGAGCAGCACGTCGTGCTGCTTGGCGAACTCGACCATGCGCGTCATGAAGTCGAGGTCGACGCACGCCGTCGTCGGGTTGTGCGGGAACGAGAGCACGATCACCCGCGGCCGCGGCCACGACTCCTCCCACTCTTCGAGCAAGTTCGCGAAGAAGTCCTGCTCGGGGCCGAGGCGGACGTGGCGGACCTCGGCCCCGGCGAAGATCGGGCCCCAGATGTGGATCGGGTACGACGGGCTCGGGACCAGCGCGGCGTCGCCCGGGCCGAGCAGGGTCCACATCAGGTGCGAGTAACCCTCCTTCGCCCCGATCGTCGTACACGCCTGGGTCTCGGGGTCCAGCTCGACGCCGAACCGGCGCCGGTAGAGATGCGAGATCGCGAGGCGCAGCTTCGGGATGCCGCGGCTGGCGGAGTAGCGGTGGTTGCGGGGGTTGCGGACCGCCTCGCACAGCTTCTCGACCGCGATCGTCGGCGACGGGATGTCGGGATTGCCGAACCCGAGATCGATGACGTCATGGCCGGCGCGACGCGCGTCCATCTTCAACGTGTCGATCGTCGCGAAGACGTACGGCGGGAGAGCGTTGATGCGCCGGAACTCCACGGAACACGACCGTACCAGGCCGTCTTTCCGACCCCGGGTAGGGTTTCGCCGACATGCCCCCCATCGAAGCCGTGTTGGTCGACGTCGGTGGCGTGCTGGTCCTGCCCGACCACGACCGCATGGTCGGCGCGTTCGAACGTGCCGGGGTGCGCGTCGACCGCGACCAACTCGACCGCGCGCACTACGCCGGTGTCGCCGCGCTCACCGAGTTCACAGAGGGCGACCGCGAGATCTGGGCGGAGTACAACCGCGCCTACGCGCGGGCATGCGACGCGCCGGACGACGCGCTCGACGACGCGGTGGAGCACCTACTGAACGAGTTCGCCACCGGCGAGGTATGGAGCCGCATCGTCCACGGTTCTGTCGACGCGCTCCGGAGGCTGGGCGCGCTCGGAGTTCGGCTCGCGATCGTGTCGAACGCGGACGGGAACGCCGAGCAGCGCTTGCGGGACGACGCCGTCTGCCAAGTCGGGCCGGGGCGAGGTGCGACGGTGGGGGCGATCTTCGATTCGACCGTAATCGGCGTCGCCAAACCGGACCCGCGCATCTTCGAGATGGCGCTCGAGGCGCTCGCGGTGCCGGCCGCGCACGCCATCCACGTGGGCGATACGCCCGGCGCCGACGTCGACGGCGCCCGCGCCGCCCGCGTGCGCCCCGTCCTCGTGGACCCATACGACTTCCATTCCGATCTCGACGTCGAGCGCGTCTCCTCACTGCTCGACGTGGTCGAGCTCGTTCGGACGCGTCAACCCGCCTGATCGACGACGATCGAGCCGGTACGCTCCACTTCTTCGCCGATCCTCGAGCTCTGATGCTCCTCGTTCGCCGCGGCACCCCCATCATCGCCCTGCTCGTCGCGGGCGTTACCGCCGCCGAGGTCGCAAGTGTGTTAACCGCCGAAGCAGGCGTCCACTATGAGCCCGGCCTGGATGTTTGCCGCAGTGTCCGACAAGTGAAGGCTCGACGTGCCACCGGTACCCGTACCGGGATTCGTCGTGACGGGCTCGCAGCCAGCGGGCGGTGGTTGCTCCGGAAACGTTGTTCCGGGTGCGCCGGCATCGGCCAGAGCCGGGCCGGCTCCTAGAGCTAGCGCACCGGCCACGAGGGCTGTCCCAACGCCAAGTCGGATTGAGAGTCTCATAGCGTCCCCCCCTTTCATGGCCACCCGAAAGCCAGTGTCGCGCCGGGAGAGGAACGTGTCAGGGGGCAGATCGGGGTGACCGGCGAACTCCGCCCTCATGGGTTTTCGAGAACCGCACTGGCATGTGCTTGATGCCGTTGATGAGGTTCATGTGCAGCCGTTCGACGGGGCCGGTGAGCTCCATGTCGGGCAGGATCCGGCGCAGCTCCTCGAACATGCAGTTGATCTCGTACCGTGCGAGGTTGGCGCCGAGACAGAAGTGGGGGCCGCGGCCGCCGAAGGCGACGTGCTCGTTCGGCTGGCGGTCGATGTCGAACGTGTGCGGGTCCGGGAACTGGTCGGGGTCCCGGTTGGCCGCGGGATACCACAGGGTGACCTTGTCGCCCGCGTTGATCTGGACGTCCCGGATCTCGGTGTCACGCGTCGCGGTGCGGCGGAAGTAGTTGACAGGGCTGACGTAGCGGAGCATCTCCTCCACCGACGGCGCGAGCACGTCGGGCTGGCGCAGGAACTGCACGCGCTGGTCGTCGTGCTCGAGGAGCGCGAGCGTCCCGCCCGTGATCAGGTTGCGGGTCGTCTCGTTGCCGGCCACCGCCAGCAGGAGGAAGAAGACGTTGAACTCCAGGACCGTGAGCTTCTCGCCGTCGACCTCGCCGGTCAGGAGCAGGGTGACGATGTCCTCGCCCGGGTCGGCCAGGCGTTCGTCGGCGAGGCTCTGCGCGTACGCGTAGAGCTCGGCTGCGACCTCCTGGACGTCGCCGTCGGCCCCGTACTCGGGGTCCTCGGCCCCCACCATCCGGTTCGACCATTCGAAGACCTTGTGGCGGTCCTCCTGCGGGACGCCGATCAGCTCGGCGATCACGATGAGGGGTAGGTCGGCCGCGACCTCGGTCACGAAGTCGATCTCACCCTGTGGCGCGGCGCGGTCCACGATCTCCTTCGCCGCCGCGCGCACCTTCTCTTCGATCGATCTGATGTGCCGGGGCGTGAACATGCGGCTCACGAGCTGGCGGAGCCGGGTGTGCCGAGGCGGGTCCTGGTTGATGAGCATCAACCGCGTCCCCTCGTCGACCGGACCGATGAAAGCGCCGCCCTCGTACGACGAGAACGTCTCGGGGTCGCGCTCGACCGCCATGACGTCGTCCCATCTCGTCAGGGCCCAGAAGCCGGGGCCGTCGGCCTCGACGTGGTCGACCCAGGCGACCGGATGCTCGCGCCGGAGGAAGTCGAAGTAGCCGTGGGGCGGACCCGAGAGGAAGGTCGCGCCGTCGGCGAGATCGACGTCTGCGATGCGCATTCGGGTAAATCTAGCCACGAATCGGGCCCAGTTAGAATCCGTTCTAGTTTCTGCCGCCCCCGACGACCCGAGGTGCATCGATGCCCGAGCTGCTCGACCTGAGTACCAAGCACTGCCGCGTCGAGCGCGACGGGCACCTCGTGATCCTCACGATGGACCGGCCCGAGGCGCGCAACGCCCTCAGCCCCGACATGCTCGTGGGACTCGCCGACGGGTTCGACTACATCGACCGCGAGCCCGAGGTGCGGGTCGCGATCCTCACCGGTGCCGCCGGACACTTCTCCTCCGGCGCGGACCTGAAGGCGATGTCGAAGCCGTCGGACAGCGAGCACGTGCGGTCGCGCCTGGCCGAGGAGCCGAATCTCCATTGGAAGGCGCTGCTACGCGATTACCGGTTGTCGAAACCGCTCGTCGCGGCGGTCGAGGGCTATGCGGTCGCCGGCGGTACCGAGATGCTCCAGGGGACCGACCTGCGCGTCGCCGCCGACACCGCCACGTTCGGCGTGTGGGAAGCGAAGCGTGCGCTCTTCCCGCTCGGTGGATCTGCCGTGCGCCTGCCCCGCCAGATCCCGTACGCCCGCGCGATGGACATCCTCCTCACGTGCCGGCCCATCCCGGCGCACGAGGCGCTCGAGCTCGGCCTGATCAGCCGGGTCGTGCCTGAAGGCCACGCGCTCGCCGCCGCCCGCGCCGTCGCCGACCACGTGGCGGCGAACGGACCCCTCGCCTGCCAGGCCATCCTGCGAGCGTGGCGCGAGACCGAGGGTCTTCCGGACATCGAGGCCATGCAGATCCAGGACAAGATCGGCTGGGAGGTCTTCGCGAGCGAGGACGCCAAGGAGGGCCCGCGCGCGTTCGCAGAGAAGCGCCCGCCGAGCTACAAGGGCAGGTGATGGAGCCGGAAGGGCCTGCACCCGGCGACACCTTCGTCACGAAAGGGCGCGTTCGTCTGGCCGAGGCGGTTCGACACCTCGTCGACGCGACCCTCACGGCCGAGGACGCGTCGTCGGAGCAGCTCGCGACCGCGGCCGAGAAGGTCGAACGAATCGCGACGCAGCTGCACGGCCGGGGCGAGCTGGGCACCCACCCGTCGGGCGTGCGTTCCCGCGCCGAGGAGTCGCACGACGACTACCTGCCTCGGAGCCCGCTCGTCGGGATCGTGAGCCCGCTCGCGCCGCCGGTCGAGTACGAGTATCGCGACGGCCGGCTGTTCGGCCGCGGCGTCTTCAACGCCGCCTACGAAGGCCCACCCGGCTACGTGCACGGCGGATGGATCGCGCTCGGCTTCGACGAGATCCTCGGCATGGCGAACATCAGCAGCGGTCATCCCGGGATGACCGGACGGTTGAGCATCCGCTACCGACGCCCTACTCCCCTGCATCGCCCGATGGTGTTCGAAGGGTGGACCGACCAGGTCGACGGACGGCGCGTCGTGACCCGCGGGACGCTCACGGTCGACGACAGCGTCACCGCCGAAGCCGAGGGCCTGTTCGTGATGATCGACCTCGACCGGGCGACCGAGTACTTCGGCGAGCGGGCGTACGAGCGCCGGCAGGCCGCCGACCCGCTCCCGTGAGCGGCCGGCCGCGCCCATTGGGGCAACCTGCACGAATAGACTCGTTTTGCTCAACGAGTGGGGCAGGATGAACCGACGCGAATTTCTCCGGACCGCTGGCCTCGTGGGAGGCGCGGCGGCCATCGGTGGCCCCGGTCTCCTCGGGTTCGGAAGCTCCTCGAGTGCTTTGTCGCGCGCTCCCACGGTCGGCGGACCGCACGTACCGGCCAACAGCATCCTGAATTCGCCGGCGTCCGAGTGCCCGATCGACACGATCCTGGTGCTCACGATGGAGAATCGGTCGTTCGATCACTACTTCGGTCACCTGGGCACCGACCAGCAGTACCTCGACGAGGGCCGCCGCCTCTACGGCAAGGACTTCTCGGTCGACGGCACCATCGACATGCACTACCGCGACCTGTCCGGGAACAAGGTCCCCACCACGCACATCGCCAAGCTCGGCGACGAGCCCAACCCGTTCCGCGGCTGCCTGCACAACGACCCCGGGCACGGTTGGGGCTCGAGCCGGAAGCAGCGCGACCTCGGCTTCCTCGGCGCCGGCACCGGCAACGACCGTTTCGCCACCGGCTACTACCTCGGCGACGACATCCCAGTGCAGTCGAGCATGGCGCGCCGGTTCACGGTGATGGACCGCCACCATGCCTCGCTGCTGGGCCCGACGTGGCCGAACCGTCAGTACATGTATTCCGCGCAGTCCGAAGGCTTCAAGACCAGCCCCAAGCCGCTCGACGTCGGCGCGTACAGCTCCGAGAACATCTTCGACCGCCTCACAAGGGCGGGTGTCGAGGCTCGCGAGTACTTCATCAACGTCCCCGTCGCGGCGATCTGGGGCGAGCGGATGCGGCCCTACATCCGATCGTTGGATCAGTTCTGGTACGACGCCTCCGCCGGCACCCTCCCGGCCGTCACGTTCATCACGCCCGGCATGGCCACGCCGTTCCGGACTGACGACCACCCCCAGGGCGACATCACCCTCGGCCAGCGCTTCATCCAAGCCATCTTCGCGACGTTCGTCCGGTCACAGCAGTGGCAGCGTGGCGCGTTCATCCTGACGTACGACGAGCACGGCGGTTTCTACGACCACGTGAAGCCGCCGGTGGTCCCCGACAACCGCGCCAGCTCTAACGACAAGGAGAACTTCGGGCAGCTCGGCTTCCGCGTTCCCTCGGTGCTCGCCTCGCCGTACGCGCCCCGCAACTACGTCGACAACACGCTCTACGACCACACGTCGATCCTCCGCTTCCTCGAGTGGCGATTCCTCGGCGCACCCCCGCAAGGGCCCGGACGCGACGGCGACAACTGGTTCCTCACCAAACGCGACCAGAACGCCCACAACTACGGCGCCAGCCTCCGCGCCGACGATCCAGATCCCGAGGTCGACCTCGACACCGTGACGGCGAAGATTCCCTTGGCATCGAACGACTGCAACCACGAGCAGCGCATGCGGGAATCGGGGAAGGACAACCAGACCAACCCGATCGACGTGTCGGACCGGCTCGAGTCCCTGGCCACGCAGGTCGATCCGGACGGCTCGACCTTCACCCCGTGGCTCAAGGCCACAGACGTCCGCGACCTCCCCGCGGTCGCCGACGACCGGCCGCGCTGAGCATTCCCGTTCGGCGTCGATGAACCGCCGTCAATTCCTGCGCACCGCCGGGCTCGTCGGCGGGACCGCGATGATCGGCTCCCCCGCGCTCCTCGCATGCAGCGACAGCGCGGCGAGGCGCGGGTCGGCTGCCGCGACCGTGCCCCGCCTCCGGCCGCCACCAGACAGCGTGTTGAACGCTCCCGCCTCCGAGTGCCCGGTCGACACCGTCGTCGTGCTCATGATGGAGAACCGGTCCTTCGACCACTACTTCGGCCATCTCGCCCGCGACCACGTGTACGTCGCCGAGGGTCGCCGCCGCTACGGGCAGGACTTTGCGCTCGACGGCAAGATCGATCTGCACTACCGCGACGTCGCCGGAACCAAGGTCCCGACCACCCACCTTCGCAAGCTGGCCACCGAGCCCAGCCCGTTCCGCGGCTGCCTGCACACGGATCCGGGACACAGCTGGGACGCGGGGCGACGACAGCGCGACGCCGGCTTCCTCGGCGCCGGCACCGGGAACGACCAGTTCGCAGTCGGCTACTACCTGTGGGAGGACCTACCGGTGCAGGCGAGCATGGCGCGCCGGTTCACAGTGATGGATCGTCACCACGCCTCGCTGCTCGGCCCGACGTGGCCGAACCGCCAGTACCTCTACTCGGCGCAGTCGGAGGGCCAGAAGTCGTCGATCCACCCACTCGACGTCGGGCAGTACAGCTCGCCGACGATCTTCGACCACCTGGCGCGCGGTGGTGTGACGGCCCGCGAGTACTTCGTCAACATCCCTCCTGCCCTCCTGTGGGGAGCGCGGATGCAGACCTACATCCGGTCGATGGACCAGTTCTTCGACGACGCGGCAAGCGGCACGTTGCCCTCCGTGTCGTTCGTGACGCCCGGGATGGCGACGCCCCTTCCGGACCGACGACCACCCGCACGGCGACATCGCTCTCGGCCAGCGTTTCATCCAAGCTGTCTTCGCGACGTTCGTTCGGTCGCCACAGTGGCAGCACGGCGCGTTCATCCTCATGTACGACGAATGGGGCGGGTTCTTCGACCACGTGGACCCGCCGGTCGTGCCCGACGACCGCGCCAGCTCCAACGACAAGGAGAACTTCGGGCAGCTCGGGTTCCGTGTCCCCGCCGTGCTCGCTTCGCCGTACGCGCCACCGAACTACGTCGACCACACCCTGTACGACCACACGTCGATCCTGCGCTTCCTCGAGTGGAGATTCCTGGGCGCGCCACCGGAGGGCCCGGGCGGCGACGGCGACAACTGGTTCCTCACCATACGCGACCGGTACGCGAACAACTACGGCGCGAGCCTGCGCGCCGGCGACCCGGATCCCGAAGTCGACCTCGATACGCCCCTCGGAGCCATCCCGGCCGTGACCGCCAGGTGCGAGGGCGACCCGGGTACAGGGCGGGTCGGGAACGGTCCCGACCCCTTCGAGGTCTCGGACCAGCTCGAGGCGCTCGCGGCCCAGGCCGACCCGGACGGCCCCACGTTCACGCCCTGGCTCGAGTACACCAACATCCGCGACGCGCGCCCGGCGCTCGATGACCGCCCGCGTTAGCCGTCCTTGGGCGGTTGAATACAGTCCCGCCCGATGCGCTCGATGAACCGCCGCCAGTTCCTGCGCGCCGCAGGGTTCGCGGGCGGGGCGGCGATGATCGGCGGCCCCGGGCTCCTGGCGTGCAGCGGCGGCTCGTCGGCGAGCGCCACGAAGGTTCCGCGGCTTCCGCTCCCGCCGGACAGCATGCTCGGGCACGCGGCCACGGAGTCGCCGATCGACACGGTCGTCGTGCTCACGATGGAGAACCGGTCGTTCGACCACTACCTCGGGTGGCTGTCGAGCGACGAGCAGTATCTCGAGGAGGGCCGCCGCCGGTACGGGAAGAGCTTCCGCGTCAACGCCCGCCTCGACGAGACCTACGTCAACCCGTTCGACGTGCGCGTCCCCACCCGGCACGCGCTGGCGCTCGGGGACGACCCGAGCCCGTACCGGGGCTGCAACCACAAGGATCCCGGCCACAGCTGGATCGCCGGCCGCGTGCAACGCAACTTCGGGTTCCTCGCCGAGGGCACGGAGAACGACAACTTCGCAGCCAGCTACTACCTCCCCGCGGACATCCCGGTGCACGCGCACATCGCCCGCACGTTCACCGTGATGGACCGCCACCACGCGTCGCTGCTCGGACCCACGTTCCCGAACCGGCAGTACCTGTACTCGGCGACGTCAGAGGGGTTGAAGGGAAGCCTGCATCCACTCGACCTCGGCCAGTACAGCTCCCCGACCATCTTCGAGCACCTCGCACGCGGCGGGGTACCCGCCGCCGAGTACTTCACGAACCTCCCGATCGCTCTGTGTTGGGGCTCGCGCATGTTCCCGTTCGTGAGAACGGTCGATCAGTTCTTCGAGGACGCGGACGCCGGCACCCTCCCCAACGTCACGTTCGTCACGCCGTGGGTCGGCGGGCCGTTCCGTACCGACGATCACCCTCGCGGCGACATCGGCCTCGGCCAGCGGTTCATCGAAGCGATCTACGTCGCCTTCACTCGGTCGCCGCAGTGGCAGCGCGGCATGTTCATCCTCATGTACGACGAGTGGGGTGGCTTCTTCGACCACGTGCGGCCGCCGACCGTGCCGGACGCACGCGCTGCCAGCGCCGACATCGATAACTTCGGGCAGCTCGGGTTCCGCGTGCCGTCACTCCTTGCCTCGCCCTACGCGCGCCGCGGGTACGTGGACCACGGCCTCTACGATCACACGTCCGTCCTGCGCTTCCTCGAGTGGCGGTTCCTCGGCGCCCCTGCCCAGGGCCCGGGCAAGCGCGGCGACAGCTGGTTCCTGACCAAGCGGGACCGCTACGCGAACAACATCGGCGCGTCCCTGCGGTTCGACGACCCGGAGCCGGAGGTCGACTTCCCGACGCCGGTGGAGATCGCCGCCGTCACCGCCCGCTGCGACGAAGCGCAGCGCGCGGCCGAGGTCGGCCCGGACGAGCAGAAGCACGAGTCGTTCGAGCCGTCCGACCTGCTCGACGAGGTCGTCCGCGAGCGCTATTCGCTGCCGTCGTTCACGCCGTGGCTCGAGCACACGGACGTCCGCGATCTCCCGATCGTGCCCGACGACCGGCCGCGCTGATGGACAAGCACACGGCGAAGCTCGATTTCTCCTCACCCCGGAGCAATTCCGGTTCAGGCACGCATCACGTGAGCAGCGGCTTCACCAGCTCGCCGAGGAGGGCGGCGTTGTCGGGGTCGGAGGAGTCCACCGCTCCCACGATCACCCATTCGGCACCGGCGGCGCCGTAGCCGCGGAGCGCATCCGCCACCTGCTCCGGACCGCCGACGGTCGCCTCGGGGTTGCTGCCGAGCCGTTGCGCCTTCGCCCGGGCGGCGCGGTCGTTCGTGTCGAGAACGAACATTCCCGCCCACGACATGGTGAACGGCCGGCGGGTGCGCATCTCCCGCATCGCGCGCGCCTCGCGCTCGAACCGAGCCAGCGGGCCACCCCATCGGTTCCAGCCGTCAGCCTCGGCCGCGACCTGCCCCACCATCGACGACGCGCCGCCGACCCACACCGGGTACCCGTGGTCGACGGTTGCCGCGACTGCAGCGTCGAGCGCGGCGGCGCGCGTGGCGAGGGTGCCGGCGGGCAGGCCGTACGTCTCGTTCTCCTCGCGGCTCTGGCTGTCGCCGGCGCCCAGCGCCGCGATCAGCCGGTCCGGAGCGATGCGGGCGAGTGTGTCGAGGGCGGTGGCGAGCGTCGCGGCCGGCCGGAGTGACGCCCGCGCGACGAGTGGGCCCAACGAGATGCGCGTCGTCTCAGCTGCGACCGCGCCGAGCAGGGTCAGGCCCTCGAGGGCAGGCCGCAGAGCACCGTCGCCGGCGCGCCGGAACAGGTGGTCGAAGCCGAACACGCCGTCCAGACCCGCCGCCTCGGCGGCGTGTGCGACCGCCAGCGCCGGCCCCGGCTCCTCGCGGAAGTTCGGGAGCGTGACGCCGAGCTTCACTTCGTCCAGACGCCCGACTCGCCCGGCTCCAGATCGCGTGCGCGCGCGGCCGCGCCGATCACTCCCGCCTGCTCGCCGAGCGCGGCGGGCACGATGTCGATCCGGGGCCTGTAGTCGGCGCCCTCGATGCGGCGCGAGAACGCATCCCGGACCGGATTGAGCAAGGTGTCCCCGAGCTCGACGAGACCCCCCGAGATGACGATGCGCTCCGGGTCGAGAATGTTGGCGAGGCCCGCGAGCCCCACCGCCACGAGCTCCGCGTACTCGTCGAGGAGAGCGCGGCCGTCGGCTTCGCCGGCCTGCGCGGAGTCGCCCACGTGGACGCCCGTCACGGCGTCGGGATCACCGCCCGCTCGCGCGAGAACTTGCGGAGCCCGACCGGCGGCGGCCCATTCGCGGCCCATCCGCCCCAACGCGTGTCCCGACGCGAATGCCTCCCAATGCCCCCGTTCGCCGCACGCGCACATCGGTCCGTTCGGATCGATCTGGAAATGCCCGACCTCGGCCGCAAAGCCGTGCGCGCCGCGGATGACCCGACCGCGGGCGATGATGCCGCCTCCGATCCCTGAGCCGAGCGTGACCATCAGCGCGTAGAGGGCGCCGCGCGCCGCACCGTGCACGATCTCGCCCCACGCCGCCGCATTGGCGTCGTTGTCGACGACGACCGGGAGTCCGATGGCCGTCCCGAGCGATTCCCTCAGCGGCGTTCGCCGGAACGTCGGGATGTTCGGCGCGTACTGCACGTCGCCCTCGCGGTCGACCAGCCCGGCGGCTCCGACGCCGACCGCGGTGACCGCCGGGAAGTCGCCGCGGAGCCTCTCCACGAGCGAGACGGTCGTGGGGACGACGTCGGCGCCGTCCTCGCCCGTGTGATCGCGCAGCTCGGCGAGGATGGTGCCGCTCCGGTCGACGACGGCGCCGCGGACGTTCGTCGCGCCGAGGTCCACGCCGATCGTGGGCGGAGCCGGATCCTCCGCCGCGTCGGTCACGCGAGGTCGATGCGGCGGACGCGTCCGCCTCCGGCCGGCGCGTCGTGGCCGGGCACGGGTCCGGTCGCGTCGGACGCCGACCGGTGCGCCTCGACGGCGCGCTCCCCTGCGTCGACGACCGCCTTCGCCGCCAGCAGCAGCTCCTGGGCCGCCTTCAGCAGGTGCTCGACCGCCTCGGGGCCGGCGTCGAACAGCGCGGCCACGGCGGCTTCGGCCGACGCGCCCAGCGGGGGATGTTCCGCGGCCGGTCGGCCGTCGCCGGCGTCGCCGGCCGCCTCCTCGGGGCGAGACGTCTCCCGGTCCGCATACCGATCACCCGACGTCGCCATTGGCCACCTCCACGAACTCGACTTCCAGACGACCATCTGTCATGCGGGCCTCGGAGACCTCGCGCCGCTGCAGGCTCTCGGGCAACACCACCGCGCGCCGGTGCGCGCCCACCGCGACGAGCAGCTCACCGTTCCGACGCCCCAGCTCGACGTCGGTGCGGTCGGTGAACGGCAGCTGCATCGACAGCACGAGCGCGTCGCCCTCGGCGACGACCCGGAACGGCTCGACGACCGACAGGCGGGCGGCGGGATCGTGCAGTCCGTACAGCTCGGCGCCGAAGTCCGACAGGTGGTCGACGCCGACGAGCTCGTGGTCGGCGAGGTCGGCGGTCAGCACCGGCACGGGCGCGAACGACGCCCGGATCGAGTCGAGATGCTCGCGCTGCACGTCCTTCCACGACGCGAACCACGGGTCGGCGATGGCGTCGGGAAGCAGGCGGTTCGCGATGACTGCGTCGACGTGGTACCCGAACAGCGACAGGTACGTGAACGTCCGGCGCGCCTCGGTGACGACGAGCCGCTCCGCGTTGACGACGAGCCGGGCGCTGGTCACTGCGCCGTCGGTCAGCAGGTCGCGCACCCCGTCGAGCCGGTCGTAGAACCGCCGCACGGCGCTGAACACGTCGTCACCCGCGATCGGCGGGCTCACGAGACGGGACAGGAGCGGCCGCACGGCGCGGGTCACGTGACGCTGCGCGGGGAAGACGCGCTCCATGTACCAGGTGAGCACGTCGGGCAGCGACAGCAGCCGCAATGTGTCCGACGTGGGAGCGCAGTCGACGACGATCACGTCGTAGTCGCCGGACTCGGCGTGCGCACGGATGTCGGCCAGCGCGAACACCTCGTCGAGGCCCGGGATCACGGCGAGCTCTTCGGCCTCGACCGTGCCCGCACCGGCCCAGTCGAGCAGCGCCGTCAGGTATTCGCGCACCTCGCCCCAGGACTCCTCGAGCCGGGCGCGTGCGTCGAGCTGCTGGCCGAGCAGCAACCCCCGACCGAGCGTGGCGATCGGCCGCGGCTCGTCGCCGAGCGACGGGTCGTCGAACGCGTCGCCGAGCGAGTGCGCAGGATCGGTCGAGCAGACGAGCGTCCGTTGACCCGCCTCGGCGGTCCGGAGCGCGGTGGCGGCGGCGACGGTCGACTTGCCGACGCCCCCCTTGCCGGTGAACAACAGGATGCGCACTAGGCCGACTCGACTTCCTTCTTCAGCTCCTTGAGCGCGGTGCTCACGATCATGCCCGCCGTGCGCCGCTTCAAGAAGCCCGGCAAGGGGATCGACGGGTCGATGGCGAGGTCGTAGCTGACCCGGGTGCCGTCGCCGTCGGCGTCGAAGCGGTAGGTCCCGTCGATGGCGCGCACCATCTCGCCCTCGACGAGCGTCCAGCTGAACGCGGCGGGAGCCGCCGCGTAGTCGTACTGGAGGACGTACCGGGCGCTCCGGCCGAACGCTGCGGCCCGGTACTCGACCTTGGCGCCCCGGCCGTCGGCGTCCCGCTCGAGGACGGTCGCCTGCTTCACGTCCTTCGCCCACTCGGGATACCGCTCGTAGTCGATGGCCACCTCGTAGCAGCGCTGCGGCGGCGCGTCGATGCGGATGCGCTCACTCACCTGCTCGGCCACTCGACCTCCTCTCTCGCGTGACGCCTCCCTTGGCGGCGTCGGGCATGCGGCGGGGTGGGAAGACCCCGTGGCGCGCGCCCCACAGCCCGAGCAGCCCGAGGGGCAGCATAGGGACCAGGATCCCGAACGGCTCGGCGGCGGCGGTGGCGGCGGTCAGCGCAATGCACGCGGCGAGCGAGCCGAAGAGGTGCACGCGAACCCGTTTCGGCGCCGGTCCCTGCACCAGGAACATGCTGGCGACGACGACGTCGTCCCCCCGCGTCGTCCGGGCGAGCGCGACCGCGAACGCCCAGCACCAGACGCCGAGCGAGATCGCGAACAGTCCGAGCGCGACCGCGATCGCGGCGACGTCGAACGCGCTCACGCCGAGGGCGGCAGGGATCGCCGTGACGGCGAACAACGCGTTCGCGACCCACGAGACGATGATGATCCGCTCGCCGCGCTCCGGGTCGCGCGCCGCCGCGCCTGACATCGCCGACATCGGCGACGAGCGTACCGGCCGCCCCTACACGTCTCGAAGTGGCGACAACGCACTGAAGTCCCCGCGCGTGACAGGCAGCAGCCGCACCGCCTGCCGGTCGTACGTCAGCTCTTCGACCGCGCGTTTGCGCGCCGCGGCGCCGAGCCTCTCCCGGAGGGCGTCGTCCCCGAG
>DATFPZ010000149.1:0-3079 GCA_035264545.1 Acidimicrobiia bacterium | reverse complement strand
TCCTGCTTCCACGCCTGCGCCCGGTCGAGGAGCGCGGCGAGTCGATCGGGGGTGAGCGCGTCGACCTCGAGGAAGTCGGTCGTCATGGCTTCCGCTCCCCCGTCTCGCGCAGGACGGTGTCGAGGATCCGGACGGCCTCGGCGATCTCCTCGTCGGTGACGAGCAGCGACGGCGCGAAGCGCAACGCCGTCGGCGTCACCGCGTTCACGACCAGGCCGCGCTCGAGGCACGTCCGTGCCACCGACGCCGATTCGATCCCGGACACGAGCTCGGCCGCGAGCAGCAGACCCGAACCGCGTACGTCCACCACCGCGGGAAGCGTCAGCAGTGCCTTCGTCAGCTGGTCCCCCGCCCGGGCTGCTCGCCGCGGGATGTCCTCCGCTTCCAACACATCGAGCACGGCGAGCGCGGCCCGAGCCGCCAGCGGCTGCCCGCCGAAGGTCGTGGCGTGGTCGCCCGGCCGCAATGCGGCGGCGACATCTGCCCGGGCCCAGCACGCGCCGATCGGGACGCCGTTGCCCAGCGCCTTCGCCAAGGTCACGACGTCGGGCTGCACGTCAGCGTGTTGGTAGCCGAACCACCGGCCGGTCCGGCCGAGGCCGGTCTGCACCTCGTCGATCATCAGCAGCGCTTCGCGCTCGTCGCACCACGAGCGGACGGCTTCGAGGTAGCCGGGCGGCGCCGGGTTCACGCCCCCCTCGCCCTGCACGGCCTCGAGCAGGACTGCGCACACGCGCTCGTCGAGCGCGGCGACCAGCGCGTCGGCGTCGGCGTACGGCACGAGACGGAAGCCGGAAGGCAGCGGCTGGAACGTCTCCTGCTTCTGTGGCTGCCCGGTCGCCGCCAGGGTCGTGAGCGTGCGGCCATGGAACGAGCCGTACGTGGAAATGACGTGGTAGCGCTCCTTCCCCCCGAGCATCTGGCCGTGGCGACGGGCAAGCTTGATCGCGCACTCGTTCGCCTCGGCGCCCGAGTTCGAGAAGAACACCCGTCCGCCCCCGCCGAGAAGCCGGTCGAGCCGGGCGGCGAGCCGGGGTTGGAGGTCGTTGTAATAGAGGTTGGAGACGTGCGAGAGCGTGCGCGCCTGATCGGCGAGCGCATCGGCGACGGCGGGATGCGCGTGCCCGAGTGACGTGACGGCGAGCCCCGACAGGAAGTCGAGGTACTCGCGGCCTTCCGAGTCCCACAGCCGTGCCCCCTCGCCGCGCACGAACGCGACCGGCGCGCGGGCGTACGTGCCCATGACGTGCTCGGCGTCGAGAGCGACGATCTCGTCGAAGCGGGTCGCCGGCGTCGTCGTCATGCGATCACCATCGTGCCGATCCCCTCGCGGGTGAAGAACTCGAGCAGGAGCGCGTGCGGGATGCGGCCGTCGAGGATGTGGGCGCGGCTCACTCCCGACTTCACGGCCTCGACGCACGAGCGGGCCTTCGGGATCATCCCCTCGGACAAGACGCCGTCGTCGACGAGCGCCGCCAGCCGGTGCACGTCGATGCGCGAGATGAGGGACGCCTCGTCG
Source organism: Acidimicrobiia bacterium (assembly GCA_035264545.1). GTDB lineage: Bacteria > Actinomycetota > Acidimicrobiia > IMCC26256 > JACDBD01 > JALZAA01. Next base: position 1,560 of record DATFPZ010000149.1, on the reverse strand, counting down.
GCGAGATCGCCGTAGAGCCCGGCCACGTTGGTGAGGTAGACGAGCTTCTCGGCCCGGAGCGACTCCGCGATCGCACCCGCGACCGTGTCGGCATTCACGTTGTACGCCTGACCGGCGTCGTCGACGCCGACCGTCGCCACGACCGGGATGAGCTCCTCACGGATGAGACGATCGAGGATCGACGGGTCGATGCGGCGGATGTCGCCGACGAAGCCGAGCTTCTCGTCCCGGGCCGCGACGTTGATGAGCCCGGCATCCTCGCCCGAGAGGCCGACGGCGTACGAGCCGTGCCGGTTGACCGACGCGACGATCTCGCGGTTGACCTTGCCGACCAGCGCCATGCGCACGATGTCGACGGTCTCGGCGTCGGTCACGCGCAGGCCGTCGACGAACTCGGGCTCCTTGCCCAGCCGGCGCATCAGGTCGCTGATCTGGGGTCCCCCACCGTGCACCACGACGGGGTTCATGCCGACGAGGCGCATGAGCACGACATCTTGGGCGAAGAGATCCGCGAGGTCGGGATCCTCCATGGCGTTCCCGCCGTACTTGATCACCACCGTCTTGCCCGAGAACTCGCGGATGTACGGGAGCGCCTCGGCGAGAATGGTTGCCTTCGCGCCCGCGTCGCGGACGCGCGGATCGGTCTCCGTGCTCATGATGTGCGCCGGTTCTCGTCGATGTACGCGTGGCTGAGGTCGGTCGTCCGCATCGTCGCCTGCTCGGAGCCGGCGTTGAGATCACACGTCACGGTGATCGAGCGCTCGTTCATGACCTTGCCCAGCTGGGCGGCGTCGTGCTCCGCATGCACGCCGTCACGGCACACGATCACGTCGCCGTAGGCGATTGCGACCTGCTCCGGATCGAAGCTCGCGCCGCTCACGCCGAGCTCCGACAGCACCCGACCCCAATACGGGTCGCCGCCGTTCAACGAGCACTGGACGAGCTGGCTCTCCGCCACGGTGCGCGCCGCGCGCCGTGCCTCGTCGCGCGTGCGGGCACCGCGCACCGTGATGTCGACGAGCTTCGTCGCCCCTTCGGCGTCGCTCGCCATCTGCATTGACAGCGACGAGCAGACCTGGCGCACCGCGTCCTCGAGTCGGGACGAATCCGGCGTTCCGGGCTCGATGGGCTCGTTCCCTGCCTGTCCGTTCGCGAGCACCAGCACGGTGTCGTTCGTGCTCGTGCACCCGTCGATCGACAGCTCGTGGAACGACGAGTCGACCGCAGCCACCAACATCTCTCGCAGCGCGCGCGAATCAATTGCAGCATCCGTTGTGATCACGGCGAGCATCGTGGCCATCGAGGGCGCGAGCATCGCCGCACCCTTCGCCATGCCTCCGACGGTGACCCATGTGCGGTCGGCGAGCTCGACCCGTTCGCGGGCTTCCTTGCGGACCGTGTCCGTGGTGAGGATGGCTTCGGCGGCGAGATCACCGTGCGGGCCGAGCGTCTCCGCCAGCTCGGTGATGCCCGCCTCGACGGGTGCTATGGGCAGCGGGACGCCGATGAGGCCGGTCGAGCACACGAGGACGTCCTCAGGCGCACACCCCAGGCTGTCGG
>DATFPZ010000148.1:0-5734 GCA_035264545.1 Acidimicrobiia bacterium | reverse complement strand
TCGAGGTAGCTGCCGGGGTCGCCGGCTTCGACGACTGGCACCCCCTCGTGCAACAGGACGAGCGCTTCATGCGACCGGCCGAGGTCGACATCCTCACCGGTGACGCCACCAAAGCGCGCGAGATTCTCAGCTGGCGACCACGCGTCACGTTCGAGGAGCTCGTGCAGATGATGTACGAGAACGACCTCAAAGAGGAGCAGGCTCGCGCTGCCGCCGCCCAGCGGTAGCAGTCAGCCGACCAGGTCAGCGGCCTTGCGGGCCGCAACGAGGACCGGATCCCACACGGGCGAGAACGGCGGCGCGTACGAGAGGTCGAGGCTGGCCACCTCGTCGACCCCCATGCGGTTCCAGATGGCGGTGGCGAGGACGTCGATGCGCTTCGCGGCGCCTTCCGCGCCGACGATCTGGGCGCCGACGAGACGTCCGCCGGGCCGCTCGGCCACGACCTTCACCGTGATCGGCGCCGCGCCCGGGTAATAGCCCGCCCTGCTGGTCGACTCGACCTTGGCCGCCACCACGTCGACGTGCAGCTCGGCGGCCTCGCGCTCGGTGAGACCGGTGCGGGCGACTTCGTAGACGCAGATCTTCGAGACTGCGGTGCCGACCACGCCGGGGAATCGCACGTCGCCGCCGGTCGCGTTGATCCCCACGACGCGTCCCTGCTTGTTGGCATGGGTGCCGAGCGCGACCACGACGGGCAGGCCGGTGATCCGGTCCACGGACTCGACGCAGTCCCCCGCCGCCCAGACACCACCGACGCTCGTCTCCATGCGAGCGTCGGTCACGATGCCGCCCTTGTCGCCGACGGCGATGCCGGCCTCGCTCGCGAGCGCAATGTTCGGCCGTACGCCGAGGCCCAGGATGACGACGTCGGCGGGCAGCGAGCGGTTGGCGGTGTGCACGGCGCGCACGGACCCGTTGGCGGTTTCGAACCCGTCGACCGTCTCCCCGAGATGCAGCGACACACCGACGGCGCGGAGCGCGTCGGCCACGAGCTCTCCCATGTCGAGGTCGAGCGTGGACGCCATCGGCTGCTCGGTGCGGTCGACCAGCGCGACCTCGAGCCCGCGCCGGACGAGCGCCTCGGCCATCTCGAGCCCGACGTAGCCGCCGCCGACGACGACCGCGCGGCGCGGCTTGCGCTCGTCGACGGCCTGCCGCACGGTCACACCGTCGGCCAAGGTTTGCACCCCGAAGATGCCCGCGGCGTCGACGCCCGGGACGTCCGGCCGCGACGGCACCGAGCCCGTCGCAACCACGAGCTGGTCGAAAGGCTCGTCACGCTCGCGGCCATCGCCGGCGAGGTCGCGCACACGCACGCGCCGCGGATTCACGTCGATTGCGACGACCTCGTGGCCGGTGCGCACGTCGATGCCGTTCTTGCGGTGTTCATCGGGTGAACGGGCAATGAGCCCGTCGATGTCCGACAGGAGGCCCCCGACGAAGTACGGGATGCCGCACGCCGAGTACGACGTGTACGGACCCCGCTCGAAGGCGACGATCTCGAGGTCGTCAGGGTCTCGACGGCGCCGGGCCCGCGCCGCGGCGGTCATGCCGGCGGCGTCGCCGCCGATGACGACGAGCCGCTCGGTCACACCACTACGCGTCTCACGCCGGCGCCTGTGCTCGCAGGCCGCCGAGCGACTCGATCACGGCTTCGGCCTCGGTCACGAAGCGCCGCACGAGCTCCCCCGCCGGGACGAGGGCGTCGATGGCACCCGTCCCCTGGCCCGCCGGGTAGCACTCGCGGTCGGGGTCGACGCCGGCAGCCTCGTCGCCGCCCGTCAGGTGCAGCGTGCCTTCCTCCACGGACTTGAAGATCTGTTCCGGGAACGGCCGCAGCTCACCGGGATGGTCGTCGTAGTACTGCGTGGTCTTGTTGCGGACGGCCCGCAACGTCTTCCCGGTGAACGCCCTGCTGATCACGGTGCCGTCCTCGGCGGTGCGGATCAGCGCCTCCTTGTAGCCCGGCGTCGAGCGCGCCTCGGGCGTGGCGATGAAGCGGGTGCCGATCCACACGCCGTCGGCGCCGAGCGCGAGCGACGCCGCCAGCCCGCGCCCGTCGAACAGGCCGCCGGCGGCGACGACCGGGACGCGGTCGCCGACGGCGTCGACCATCTGGGGGACGAGCGGCATCGTGGCCACGGTGCCGGTGTGGCCGCCGGCTTCGGTGCCCTGGGCGACGACGATGTCGCAGCCGGCCTCGACCGCGGCGACGGCGTGGCGAACCTTCCCGCACATGTTGATGACAAGGACGTTGTTGTCGTGGCAGAGCTTGATCACGTCGCGCGGCACGCCGAGCCCGGCGACGAACACCTGCGCGCCCTCCCGGATCACGAGCTCGATGTTCGACATCATCTGCTCGGGAAGCGCGGTCAGGAGGTCGACACCGAACGGCTTGCTCGTCGCCGCCTTCACCGCACGGATCTCCTCGACCATCTCGTCTTGATTCATCGCTGATGCGCCCAGGCAGCCGAACCCGCCCGCCTCGGACACCGCGGCGACGAGCGTGTGGTACGAGACGCCACCCATGCCGGCGAGCATCACCGGGTGCTCGATCTGCAGGGCATCAGTCAGTCGTGTTCTCAACAATCTCTCCTGTCGCCGTCGCAAGCTCCGGCTCGATGGTTCTGGTCGCGGTCGCAAGCTCCCGCTCTGCAACGGCAGTCGGCGAAGCCGCTGCCGTTGCGGGTGACGGTCGGCAAAGCCGCCGCCACCGCGTCACGCTACCTTGGGGCTCATGCCGGACGCGCTCGTCGGTGTGATCATGGGCAGCGACTCCGACCTCGCGGTCATGCGGCCGGCGGTCGACGTCCTCGCCGAGTTCGGAGTCGCGTTCGAGGTGCGCGTGGTGTCCGCCCATCGCACGCCCGACGTGCTCTACGAGTACGCGAGCACCGCGGCCGACCGTGGTTTGTGCGTGATCATCGCCGGCGCCGGCGGCGCCGCCCACCTGCCCGGCATGGCGGCGTCGATGACCCCGCTGCCGGTCATCGGCGTTCCCGTGCCGCGGGAGAAGCTCGACGGGATGGACTCGCTGCTGTCGATCGTGCAGATGCCGCCCGGGATCCCGGTGGCAACGGTCGGCATCGGCGAGGCGCGTAACGCCGGGCTCCTCGCAGTCCGGATCCTTGCCGCGACGAACCCCGAGCTCCGCCGCCAGATGCAGGCGTTCCAGTCCGGGCTCGCCGAAGCCGTCCGCGAGAAGGACGACGGCGTCCGCAAGCAGTTCGAATAACCCCCGATGCGTATCTCAACGGCGCTGAGCGCAGTTGAGATACGCATCACTCACTCGTACGTGACGGCCCGGAGCACGTCGAGCTTGGCGGCGCGGCGGGCGGGGCCGATGGCCGCGATGACCCCCGCGATCCCGCCGATGATCACGACGAGGACGAGTTGGCCGCCCGGTGGCGCGAACTTGGTGATGCCTTGGTCGGCCAGGGCTTCCACCACCGCCCAGCCGAAGAACAGCCCGATGACGAGTCCGAGCACGGTGCCGAGCAACGAGATGATCACAGACTCCCAGCGCACGGTCGATCGCAGCTGCCGCCGGCTCATCCCGACCGCTCGCAACAATCCGAGCTCGCGGGTGCGTTCGTAGATCGACAGGGCGAGCGTGTTCGCGATGCCGATGAGCGCGATCACCACGGCCAACGCCAGGAGCACGTAGATCAGCCCCAGCAGCTGGTTGATCTGCGCCGCTTGTGCATCCTTGAACTCCGTACGGTCCTGGAGCTCGGCGTTCGGATACGCCTTGATCACGCCGTCGATCGCCTTCCGGCCGTCGGCGGGGCTGACATCTCGAGCGAGCTTGATGAACACGTATTGGTCGAGCTGCGACGTGTAGTGCTCGTCGAACGTCGCGAGAGAAAGTGTGTAGTCGGCGAAGCCTTCCTTGTTGCCGTTGCCGTAGATCGTTCGCACGGTGAGCGGGGCGTCGCCGTTCGGGAACGTCACCGGTACCCGAGTTCCGATCCGCCAGTGTTTGTCGTCTGCAACCGAGCGAGAGATGCCGAGGCTGTTGGAGTCCCCGAGGTCGCCGACGGTCCCGTCCTCGATCTTCATGTTGAAGAGCTCGTTGGCGGAACGCGGGTCGACGGCGGCAAAGAACTTCTGCGAGCCGTCGAACACCGCCTCGTTGAATCGCAACGGGCTCGATGCGCCCACCTCCGGTAGCTTCGCGACGTCGGTGACCAAAGTGGGGCTGAACCCGCCGAAGGCGCTGCCGAACCCGGCCCCGGTGCTGATCACGTAGTCGGCCTTGAACGCCTCGTCCACCTGGGCATTGATCGATTCCTTGGTCGATGCGGCGAAGATCGTGATGAAGGCCACCAGCGCCACGCCGATCATGAGGGCCGCCGCCGTGGCCGACGTGCGCTTTGGATTCCGCATGGCGTTGTCGCGAGCGAGCGACCCGGTGATGCCGCGCAGCCGGGCCGCGGGCCAGCCGATCGCATCGCTGAGTGGACGTGCGATCACCGGCCCGAGCACGAAGACGCCGATGAACACGATCAGAGCCCCGAGCCCCACGAATTGGATCCCTGCGCCGCCGAACAGACCGGCGAACAGGGCGAGGACGCCGAGCAGGGTGATACCGAAGCCGATGGCGACCCGCCGGCCCGAGTGCGGCCGGCCCTCCGTGGCGACGTCACGCATCGCTGCGATCGGGGGCACGCGGGACGCCTTCCGGGCGGGCACGATCGCCGAGAGGATCGTGACACCCGAGCCGACCAGGATGGCCACGATCACCGTTCGGGCGCTGACCACAGTGCCACCGGCCGGAATGTCGAACCCGAACGCGTCGAGCAGTCCCTTCAGGGCGCGCGAGAGCACGATGCCGGCTCCGAGGCCGATCACCGACGCGAACAGGCCGACCAGCACCGCCTCGGTGAGCACCGAGCCCATCACCTGCCGTCCGCTGGCGCCGATAGCGCGCAGGAGGGCCATCTCGCGCAGCCGCTGCGCGATGACGATCGAGAACGTGTTGAAGATGATGAAGCTCCCGACGAACAGCGCGATCAGAGCGAACACCACGAGCGCGATGTTGAAGAACGACAGTGCGTTCTGGATGTCGCTCTGGTTCTCCTTGGTGATCTGCGCACCGGTCAAGACCTGGTACGTGTTGTCGTCGAGTTGTTTGGCGATCCGATCCTTGAGCGTCTCCTGGGAGATGCCCTGATCGGCCACCACCGAGATCGAGTCGAACTGATCCGTCGCGCCGGTGATGGCTTGCGCGGTAGGCGTGTCGAACAGGGCCGCCGTCGACCCCGCCGCGCTGTCGGCGTCGCCGAACTTGGCGATCCCGACGATCTGGTATTGCTTCGGCGGCCCCTGGGTGAGGATCTCGACCTCGTCGCCGACCTTGAAGTCGGCCTCCTTCGCGGACCCGGCGTCGATCACGACCTGGTCGGGCCCCTGCGGCGCCCGGCTGCCGGGCTCGAGCCGGTACGGGTTCAGCGCCCGGACCGTGCCCCAGTTGAACCCGAACGTCGGCGCGCCCTGCTGGGGGTTCCCGACGGTGTCGCCCTTCTTGTCGACGAACTGGGCGTAGAACTGCAGGTTCCCTTCGGCGTTCGCGGCGCCGGAGACCGACTCGATCTCGGGCACCAGTGACGCCGGGACCCGGCCGCGCTGGCGGTCACCGCCGAACGAGCTCGACAGCGACTGCCGGCTCCGCACGTAGGCGTCGGTGCCCCGGTTCACGTCGGCGAAGAGGTTGTCGAACGTGCGGGAG
>DATFPZ010000147.1:0-2605 GCA_035264545.1 Acidimicrobiia bacterium | reverse complement strand
GAGGCTTCTGGTTCCCATGCACTCTCGTCGAGGCGACGAACGAGGACCCGGTCGCGCGTGAGGAGGTGTTCGGGCCGGTCGGCGCCCTGATCCCCTTCGACGACGAGGACGATGCCGTCCGCATCGCCAACGACACGCCGTACGGCCTCTCGGGGTCGATCTGGACCGGCGGCGCTGCGCGAGCGCTACGGGTGGCGCGCGCGGTGGAGACGGGCGTCCTCTCGGTCAACTCCAATACATCCGTGCGCGTGTCGACGCCCTTCGGCGGGTTCAAGCAGTCCGGGTTCGGGCGGGAGCTCGGGATGCACGCCCTGGAGGGCTACTCCGAGGTCAAGAACGTGTACATAGCGACCGGCGGCTAAGAGTCGTGGGCCGGCTCGACGGGAAGGTCGTCGTGATCACGGGCGCAGGCGGCGGCATGGGTCGGGATGCGACGATCCTGTTCTCGCACGAAGGCGCCTCCGTCTGTGTCGCCGACGTCGACGGCGAGGCCGCGGAAGATACGGCGGCTGAGGCGCGCGAGGCGTTCGCCATGACAGTCGACGTCGCCGACGGCGAGAGCGTGGCGGCGATGTACGCGGCGACGGCCGAGCGGTACGGCGGCATCGACGTGCTCTACAACAACGCGGGCATCTCGCCGCCGGACGACGCCTCGATCCTCGAGACGAAGCCGGAGGCATGGCAGCGCGTGCAGGACGTCAACACGACGGGCGTCTATCTCTGCTGCAAGCACGGGATCCCGCATCTGCTCGAGCGCGGCGGAGGCTCGGTGATCAACGTGGCGTCGTTCGTCGCGCTGATGGGCGCCGCGACGTCCCAGATCTCGTACACGGCCTCGAAGGGCGCCGTCCTGTCCTTGTCGCGGGAGCTGGGCGTGCAGTTCGCACGGCAGGGCGTGCGCGTCAACGCGCTCTGCCCAGGGCCCGTCGAGACGCCGCTCCTGCTTCGGATCTTCGGCGACGACCCAGCCGCCTACGATCGACGCCGAGTCCACCTGCCGATGGGTCGGCTCGCGAAACCGCGCGAGATCGTCAACGCCGCGCTCTTCCTCGCCAGCGACGAGTCGTCCTACGTGAACGCGGCGACGTTCATGGTCGACGGAGGCCTGAGTGCGGCCTACGTCACTCCGGAATAGACAGCACGATCTTCCCGAACTGCTCGCCGGACTCCATTCGCTCGTGGGCGGCGCGCGCCTCCGCCAGCGGGTAGACCGAGTCGACCACGGGCTCGGCCTTGCCGCCCTTCACCAGCCCGAACGCACCCTCGAAGTCGGCCTTCGTCCCCATCGTCGAACCGAGGATCGTCAGCTGCTTCCACCAGACGCGGTGGAGCGCCGCCTTCGGGTTCGGCCCGCTCGTCGCGCCGCAGACCGTGATCCGGCCCTGCGGCCGGACGGCTTGCAGCGACGTCTGCCACGTCGCCTCCCCGACGTGCTCGACGACGACGTCCACGCCGGGGCCGTCCGTTGCCTCCCGGACCGCGGCCACGACGTCGCCATCGCGATGGTTGACCACGGCGTCGGCGCCCAGCTCCCGCGCGCGCTCGAGCTTTGCATCGCTGGACGAGGTCGCCACCACGTGCGCACCCAGGGCCTGCGCGATCATGAGCGACGCGGAGCCGATCCCGCTGCCGACGCCCCAGACGAGCACCCATTCGCCTGCCTGAAGCCCCGCCCGCGTCACGAGCATCCGGTACACAGTCTCGAAGACGAGCGGAAAGGCGGCGGCGGCCTCGAACGAGATCTCGTCGGGGAGCTCGTAGACGTTCGAAGCGGGGACGGCGATCAGCTCCGCGTGCGTGCCGTCGGTGTGCTCGCCGAGGACAGTGATCCTCTCCCCGTGCTCGACGCCCGGGTTGATCACGACGCGACTACCCGACTCGTCCACCCCGGCGCCGTCCGCGCCGAGGATCCGGGGCTTCGGCACCGACGGCAATCCCTGCCGAACCCAGAGGTCGAGCCGGTTGAGCGACGCCGCCCGCAGCTGGATCAGGACCTCGTCCGGCCCAGGCTCCGGATCCGGCGCGTCCTCGTACCGGAGCACCTCCGGGCCGCCGTCCTCGTGGATCCGCACAGCCTTCACGGCGCCGGACTCTAGGCACAATCAACCGCATGACGGGTGCCGAACTGGAGCGGCTCGCCGAGGAGCTCGGGATCGACGCCATCGGCGCGACGCCGGCCACGTCGTACGACAACACCGAGGCGGACATCGTCGACCGGCGCACCCGGGGCCTCTTCGCCGACCTGCGTTTCACGATGGCGCAGCCCGAGGTCTCCTGCCATCCCGAGAGCCTTCTGTCCGGCGCTCGGACCGTCGTCTCCGCGGCCCTCTGCTACTACGCGCCCGGCCCCGAGCCGGCGCCCGGCGAAGGACGCATGCCCCGTTACACGTGGCGGGACGCCTATGCCGAGCTTCGCGAGAGGCTCGACGCGCTCGGGAGACGCCTCGGCGCGGAGTACCGCGTTCTCGTCGACGCGAACCAGCACGTCGACCGAGAAGCCGCGGCGCGTTCGGGTGTCGGGTTCTACGGCAAGAACACGATGCTGATCACGCGCCGCCATGGCTCCTGGGTCGTCCTCGGTACGCTCGTCACGGCGGCCGAGCTG
>DATFPZ010000146.1:0-10827 GCA_035264545.1 Acidimicrobiia bacterium | reverse complement strand
GGGCTCGAGGCGGGGGAGCGGGTGCTCGACGTCGGGTGCGGGCCGGGCCGGCACGCTCTCGCGCTCGGCCGGCGAGGGATCGACGTGTTGGGCGTCGACCTGTCCGAAGACTTCGTCGCTCTGGCCCGCGATGCCGCCGCGGCGGACGGGCTTCCGGTGCGCTTCGAGATCGGAGACGTCCGCGACCTCGCCCATGAAGCGGAGTTCGACGCCGTGATCTGCCTGTGCCAGGGCGGATTCGGCCTCCTCGGCGGTCGCGACGAGCCCCGCGCCTTCGAGCGGATGGCGGCCGCACTCCGTCCCCGTGGACGGCTCGCCCTGAGCGCGTTCTCCGCCGCATTCGCCGTCCGCTTCCTCGAGGAGGGCGAGAGCTTCGATCCCACCACGGGCGTGCTCCACGAGCGGTCCACCGTCCGCAACGAGGACGGCGAGGAGGAGGTCTTCGACCTCTGGACGACGTGCTTCACCGCGCGCGAGCTCGAGCTGCTCGCCCGGCACGCCGGCCTCGAGGTCGTCGGCGTGCACGGCGTCGCACCCGGGCGCTACGGAAACGCGCCGCCGACGCTCGACGACCCCGAGTTGCTGCTTCTGGCTCGGCGTCGCGCCTGACCGTGGGTTACCCTGGTGTTGGTCTTTCGGGACTGGTTTCCCGCGCTCGCGTCGTCACCTGAGGTGCGCAGGCTGGCAGGGGGAGCGATCACTGTTTCCAAGGAGCAATGTTGTCCGAGCAGGAGGCCACGGGAGCGACCGACAACGCCCCCGTGCCCGAGACGAGTCAGAGTGAGCCGGCTGCGGGAGCTTCGCAGCCGTCAGGCGCCGACGGCGCCGTAGCAACCGCCGAGTCCCCGCCCGACGGCGGCCCGGTCGTCCTCGACGACCTCGGCACGCAATCCTTCTCCGATGCGGTTGACGCCACGATCGTCGAGTTCGACGACGGCGACATCGTGTCCGGCAAGGTCGTCAAGATCGACAGCGACGAGGTGCTGCTCGACATCGGCTACAAGTCCGAGGGCGTCATCCCGTCGCGCGAGCTCTCGATCCGCAACGACATCGACCCCAACGAGGTTGTCGACCTCGGCGAGGAGCTCGAGGCGCTCGTCCTCCAGAAGGAGGACAAGGACGGCCGTCTGATCCTCTCGAAGAAGCGGGCGCAGTACGAGCGGGCCTGGGGGACGATCGAGGCCGTCAAGGAGAAGGACGGCATCGTCTCCGGGCCGGTCATCGAGGTCGTCAAGGGTGGCCTGATCCTCGACATCGGCCTGCGCGGTTTCCTGCCTGCGTCACTCGTCGACCTACGCCGAGTGCGCGACCTCCACCCGTTCGTCGGCCGGAACCTCGACGCCAAGATCATCGAGCTCGACAAGAACCGCAACAACGTCGTGCTGTCCCGACGCGCGTACCTCGAGGAAACGCAGCGCGAGCAGCGCGACGAGTTCCTCGCCAACCTCAAGCCGGGTGAGATCCGCAAGGGCGTGGTCTCGTCGGTCGTGAACTTCGGCGCGTTCGTCGATCTCGGCGGCATGGACGGCCTCGTGCACGTCTCCGAGCTGAGCTGGAAGCACGTCGACCACCCGAGCTCGGTCGTCCAGGTCGGCGACGAGGTCGAGGTGCAGGTGCTCGACGTCGACCTCGACCGTGAGCGCATCTCGCTCTCGCTCAAGGCGACGCAGCAGGATCCGTGGCAGGAGTTCGCGAACGGGCACCAGGTCGGTGAGCTCGTCTACGGGAAGGTGACGAAGCTCGTGCCGTTCGGCGCGTTCGTCCAAGTGGGCGACGGCATCGAGGGGCTTGTCCATATCTCCGAGATGGCCGCGCACCACGTCGAGGCGCCCGAGCAGGTCGTCACCCCCGGCGAGGAGCTGTGGGTGAAGATCATCGACATCGACCTCGACCGGCGGCGCATCTCGTTGTCGATCAAGCAGGCGGCCGAGGGCGGCGAGGTCGCGGCCGAGTACCGCGAGCACTTCGGCGAGGACGCCTTCGACGAGCAGGGCCAGTACATCGGTCCCACGGCCGAGGAGACCGCGGCGGCCGAGGCTGCGGAAGGTGACGCCGCCGCCGCGCCGGAAGCGCCAGGTGGGGGCGAAGCGCCGGCCGCGGGCGACGCGCCGGCCCCCGACGACACGCCGCCGGCCGAGAACGCCTGAGTTGCTCCTCGTCGGGCTCACCGGCGGGATCGGAGCCGGCAAGTCCACTGTCTCCGAGCTGCTTGCTGCGCGCGGCGCCGTCATCGTTGACGCCGACCAGGTCGCGCGAGCCGTCGTCGAGCCCGGGCAACCGGCGCTGAAGAAGCTCGTCGAACGATTCGGCGAGGGCATCCTCGATGCCGACGGACGACTGGCGCGGGGCGCGCTGGCGAAGGTCGCGTTCGCCGACGACGAGTCCAGGCTCGAACTCGAGGCGATCACACATCCCGCAATCAACGAGGAGTTCACGCGCCGCGTGGCCGAGGCGCCGAGCGACGCCATCGTCGTCCTCGACGTGCCGCTTCTCGCCGAGTCGGAGCAAGCCAGGAAGCGCCCCTATCAGACCGTCATCGTGGTCGAGGCACCTCGTGACGTGCGGCTGGCGCGGCTCGAGGCCCGGGGCGTCGACCGGGCCGACGCCGAGGCCCGCATGGCCGCACAAGCCGACGACGCGGAGCGCCGCAAGCTCGCCACATACGTCGTCGACAACTCAGGTGACCGCGCCACCCTCGACCGCCAGATCGAGGAGGTGTGGGCCGATCTCGAGCGCCGCCACCACGACGCCCAGGCCGAGTTGGGTCGGAAACCTGGCGCATAGCGCGGACCCAACGGTTCACGCGTAGCCGTCATACGCCGCCGGTACCATCGGTCCGATGCCTCTCCTCGAGCTCGTTTCCCCGTTCACGGCCGCCGGCGATCAGCCGGAGGCGATCGAGGCGCTGGCGACCGGTGTCGAGCGGGGCGATCGGTACCAGACGCTGCTCGGCATCACCGGATCGGGGAAGTCGTTCACGATCGCGGGCGCCATCGCCCAGGCCCAGCGGCCGACGCTCATCCTCGCCCCCAACAAGAGCCTGGCCGCCCAGCTGGCGAGTGAGTTCCGGGAGTTCTTCCCCAAGAACCGGGTGGAGTACTTCGTCTCCTATTACGACTACTACCAGCCCGAGGCGTACGTCCCCTCGTCCGACACGTACATAGAGAAGGACTCGTCGATCAACGACGAGATCGACCGACTCCGCCACTCGGCCACGAGTGCGCTGATGTCGCGGCGGGACGTGATCATCGTCGCCTCCGTCTCGGCGATCTACGGCCTCGGTTCACCCGAGCTGTACGAGCAGCAGTGCCTCATCCTCGACGTGGGGGAGGAGCACGATCAGCGCGCGATCCTGCGCCGGCTCGTCGAGCTCCAGTACGAGCGCAACGACGAGGGCTTCGTCCGGAACAAGTTCCGGGTGCGCGGCGACTCGATCGAGGTGTTCCCCGCCTACGAGGAACGGGGCGTGCGCATCCAGCTCTTCGGAGACGAGATCGAGCGCATGAGCTCCGTCGACGCCGTCACCGGCGAGATCGTCGAGGAGCTCGACCGGTTCGTGCTGTTCCCGGCGTCGCACTACGTCACCGACGAGGACCACATGCAGCGGGCGATCGAGGGAATCGAGGCCGAGCTCAAGGACCGGCTGGCGTGGTTCGAGGAGCGGGGGAAGCTGCTGGAAGCTCAGCGCCTACGGATGCGCACGACCTACGACCTCGAGATGCTGCGCGAGATCGGATCGTGCTCCGGGATCGAGAACTACTCGCGGTTCCTCGACGGCCGGGATGCCGGCCAGATGCCGTACACCCTGCTCGACTACTTCCCTGACGACTTCCTCTGCGTGCTCGACGAGTCGCACGTGACCGTCCCGCAGCTACACGGGCAGTACGAGGGCGACCGGTCCCGCAAGGAGACGCTGGTCGAGCACGGGTTCCGGCTCCCGTCCGCGCTCGACAACCGGCCTCTGCGGTTCAACGAGTTCATCGAGCACGTGAACCAGGTGGTGTTCATGTCGGCCACGCCGGGGGAGTACGAGCTCGAGACGTCGAAGCAGGTCGTCGAGCAGATCGTGCGGCCCACCGGGCTCGTCGACCCCGAGGTGATCGTGAAGCCGACCAAGGGCCAGATCGACGACCTGGTCGCCGAGATCAACGCTCGAGCCGAGGCCGAGCAGCGCGTGCTCGTCACGACGCTGACCAAGAAGATGGCCGAGGACCTGACCGACTACCTGATCGAGCTCGGCATCCGGGTCCGGTACCTGCACAGCGAGATCGACACGCTCGAGCGGGTCGAGATCCTGCGCGCCCTTCGCCTCGGTGAGTTCGACGTGCTCGTGGGCATCAACCTGCTGCGCGAGGGCCTGGACCTTCCCGAGGTGTCGCTGGTCGCGATCCTCGACGCCGACAAGGAGGGCTTCCTGCGCTCCGACACGTCGCTGATCCAGACGATGGGACGCGCAGCCCGGAACATCGATGGCCAGGTCGTCATGTATGCCGACCAGGTGACGGACTCGATGCGCCGCGCTATCTCCGAGACGAACCGCCGGCGGAAGGTGCAGCTCGAGTTCAACGCCGAGCACGGGATCGACCCGCAGACGATCCGTAAGAAGGTCGTCGACATCCTCGAGATGGTGCGCGCCCGTGAGGGCGAGGACGACGACGTGCGCGTCGGCCGAGGCCGGGGGCGCGGACGCGGGCGAGGCGCCAAACGGTCAGCCGTGTTCGACCTCGAGGGCGTCGCACCGGACGATGTTGGCAAGCTCATCCAGACCCTGCAGGACGAGATGCACGACGCCGCCAAGGATCTCCGCTTCGAGGAGGCGGCCCGCCTCCGCGACGAGATCGCCGAGCTCAAGCGAGAGCTGCGAGAGGTGAGCTGAGGGGCGACCCGGGGTAGACCTCCCGCCGGCGCCCGGCGCGGACCAAGGAGGCGGATGTGCTCCAGGACCTCAGGAAGTTCCTCTTGCGCGGGAACGTGATCGACCTCGCGGTGGCCGTGATCATCGGCATCGCGTTCGGTGTGGTGGTGTCATCGCTCGTGAACGACGTGATCATGGCCGTGATCGGGGCTGTGTTCGGCAAGCCGAACTTCAACGATCTCACCTTCGACCTGGGTGATGGCGTCGTGCGGTACGGGAGATTGATTACCGCCGTTGTGAACTTCCTGATCATCGCGACGGTGCTGTTCTTCATCGTCCGGACGGCCGAGCGGTTCTTCAGGCGGGATCCGAAGCCGACCGAGGTGGACCTGCTCACCGAGATCCGCGACGAGCTCCGGCGCCGATAGGAACGCCCCGAACATCCGTTCGCTCGGAGTGTTGCGCCGGTAAACTGACGCCGTGGCGGACGCAATCACGATCCGGGGGGCTCGCGAGCACAACCTCAAGAACGTCGACGTGGAGCTGCCCCGGGACCAGCTGATCGTCTTCACCGGCATCTCCGGGTCGGGCAAGTCGTCTCTGGCCTTCGACACGATCTACGCCGAGGGGCAGCGCCGGTACGTCGAGTCCCTGTCGGCGTACGCCCGGCAATTCCTGGGTCAGATGGACAAGCCGGACGTCGACTTCATCGAGGGCCTGTCGCCCGCGATCTCGATCGACCAGAAGTCGGCGTCGAGGAACCCGCGGTCCACGGTCGGGACGATCACCGAGATCTACGACTACCTGCGGCTCCTCTACGCCCGCGTCGGCGTCCCGCACTGCCCGAACTGCGGCCGGGTGATCACACGCCAGACGCCACAGCAGATCGTCGACCGGGTCCTCCAGCTCCCCGACGGCACCCGGTTCCAAGTGCTCGCGCCCGTGGTCAGGGGACGGAAGGGGGAGTACGAGGGACTGCTCACCGAGCTGTCCGGGCAGGGGTTTGCTCGCGCCCGCATCGACGGTGAGGTCGTCGAGTTGTCGGAGTTCCTCCAGCGGAACGCCCGCCGGCGCCTGGCCCGCTACGAGCAGCACACGATCGAGGTCGTCGTCGACCGGCTGGTGCGTCGCGACGGCATCGAGCGGCGTCTCACCGATTCGTTGGAGACCGCGTTGCGCCTGGCCGAGGGCGTCGCCGAGGTGGAGATCGTCCCCCGGGAGGGCGAGCAGGAGCAGGACGAGGACCGAGAGGTGTTCACGTTCTCGGAGCATCTCGCCTGCACGAATTGCGGGCTGTCGTTCGAGGAGCTGGCACCCCGGAACTTCTCCTTCAACTCGCCCTATGGCGCGTGTGAACGGTGCGACGGGCTCGGCACCCGCTACGAGGTCGATCCCGAGCTCGTCGTCCCCGACGACGACCTCAGCATCTCCGAGGGCGCGCTCGCGCCGTGGGCGGGGTTCCGTAGCCAGTACTTCGACCGCGTCCTCAGCTCCGTGGCCGGCGAGTACGGGTTCTCGGTGGACACGCCGTGGCGGAAGTTGCGCAAGCGCGACAAGCAAGCCGTGCTCTACGGCTCCGGCAACCGCGCGGTCCACGTCCGCTACCGGAACCGATACGGCCGCCAGCGGTCGTACACGACGCAGTTCGAGGGTGTCGTGCCCTGGCTCGAGCGGCGGCACTCGGAGGCCGAGAGCGACCGCGTGCGCGAGCAGATCGAGGGCTACATGCGCGAGGTGCCGTGTCCCACGTGCGGTGGCGCGCGCCTGCGGCCCGCGTCGCTGGCCGTGAAGGTGGGTGGCATGAACATCTTCGAGCTCGGCGAGCTGTCGATCGCGAAGGCGGCCGACTTCCTCGGGGCGCTCGAGCTCTCCGAACGCGACCTGATGATCGCCGAAGCCGTCCTCAAGGAGGTCAACGAGCGCCTCCGGTTCCTGCTCGACGTCGGGCTCGACTACCTGTCGCTGAACCGGTCGTCGGGCACGCTGGCCGGGGGAGAGGCCCAACGCATCCGGCTGGCGTCGCAGATCGGGAGCGGGCTCGTGGGCGTCCTCTACGTGCTCGACGAGCCGTCGATCGGCCTGCACCAGCGCGACAACCAGCGCCTCATCGACACGCTCGTCCGGCTGCGCGAGCTGGGGAACACCGTCATCGTGGTCGAGCACGACGAGGAGACGATCCGGGTCGCCGACCAGATCGTCGACATCGGGCCCGGCGCCGGCGAGCACGGCGGCGAGATCGTCTCGTCGGGTTCGCTCGACGACGTGATCGCCGAGCCCCGGTCGATCACGGGCCAGTACCTCGCAGGGGAGCGGTCGATCCCCGTGCCCGAGATGCGCCGCCAACCCGGTGAGGCGTGGCTCACAGTGCGCGACGCGCGCGAGCACAACCTCAAGAACATCGATGTCGAGTTCCCGCTCGGTTGCTTCATCGCGATCACCGGCGTCAGCGGCAGCGGCAAGTCGACGCTCGTGAACGACATCCTCTACCACGCGCTGATGCAGAAGGTGTACCGGTCCCGCACGGTGCCCGGTCGCCACAAGACGATCGAGGGGACCGAGCTCCTCGACAAGGTCATCAACATCGACCAGTCACCCATCGGCCGGACGCCCCGCTCGAACCCGGCCACGTACACCGGTGTGTTCGACAAGATCCGCTCGCTGTTCGCCTCCAGCCTCGAGGCGAAGGTGCGCGGGTACCAACCCGGGCGGTTCTCGTTCAACGTGAAGGGCGGACGGTGCGAGGCGTGCTCAGGCGACGGGACGATCAAGATCGAGATGCACTTCCTGCCCGACGTCTACGTGCCGTGCGAGGTGTGCAAGGGCGCCCGGTACAACCGCGACACGCTCGACGTCACGTTCAAGAACAAGAACATCGCCGAGGTGCTCGATCTCTCGATCGAGGAGGCGCTCGAGTTCTTCAAGCACCAACCCACCATCGCCCGGCAGCTCCAGACGCTCTTCGACGTCGGCCTCGGCTACGTCCGGCTCGGTCAACCGGCGCCCACCTTGTCCGGGGGTGAGGCCCAGCGGGTGAAGCTGGCCTCCGAGCTGGGGAAGCGGGCGACCGGCCGGACCGTCTACATGCTCGACGAGCCGACGACCGGCCTGCACTTCGACGACGTGAAGCGCCTGCTCGGGGTGCTGGCGCGGCTCGTCGAAGGGGGCAACACGGTCATCGTGATCGAACACAACCTCGACGTCGTGAAGTCCGCCGACTGGGTCATCGACCTCGGGCCCGAGGGCGGCGACGCGGGCGGGCTCGTGGTGGCCGAGGGCCCGCCCGAGCACGTGGCCAAGACCGAGGGCAGCTACACCGGCAGGTTCCTCGCCCCGATCCTCGGGCTCGCCGAGCACGCCGTCGCGTAAGGGGGACCGTCGTCGCGTTGCCTACTGCTCGACGCGCTTCGCGATCTCGTCCTGCAGCGCGTACAGGATAGGGAGAGTGGCGCGATCCTTCGGCCGATTCGCAGCCTCCTTCGAACGGATGATGTCGGTGAGCGATGCAACGCGCACGATGGTGCCGTCGATCGCGATCTCGGTTGCATTTCCTGCGAGATCGTCGTAGCCATGATTCCCGTCCGGTTGGAAGGCGATGTCGAAGTCACCGAACCGCGTCGTGAGATTCACGACCCGCATTTGCCTCAGGAATTCGCCATCCACGGGGAACGGGACACCCTCGGGGTCGGCGTCCGAGCGGACCCGCGCGTCCAACTCCCGCAGAACGGCCGCAAGCCGCTCGAGGTTCTCGGGCGACGGGTCGGGGCAGATGTCGGCGTCGTTCGTGAGCGCCGAGGAACCGTGGAGGGTCGCCGCGAGCCCGCCGATGAGCACGTAGTCGACGCGATGCCGCGCCAACACCTCGAGGAGCTCCTGGGGTTGCAGCGCCTCAGGCACGCGCGGCCGCTCGTTCGACGGGTCGTGCCTTGGCGCGGAGCGAAGAGACGTTGCGGACGGATTCGAGTCGCGCCGCGGGCGTCATCGCCAGGTTCTGGCGAATCTGCGCGCGGTCGACGTCGTCGAGGCGGCGGAACGTCATGTCGGCCTCGAAGCCGCACGCCTCGAGGATCCGGGCCAGGGTGTCGACACGGGGAGTGTCGCGGCCCCGTTCCCAGTTCGAGACCGCGGACTGCGTCGTTCCGAGGCGCCGGGCGAGCTCGGCCTGTGTCAGCCCGCCGACTCGGCGGGCCTCGCGGATGAGAGGTCCGCTCCCCAAAGTGCTGAGTGTGTGCCGGTCGGGTCGATCCTGCTTCATTCGTATATGGTAACCCATATGGAGGATGTGCCATTCCCGATATAGACGACGATCCTTGGGAGCGGCATGCGGGCTGGTGGCAGCAGAAGTACACCGACGGCGTCGATCCCGAGTACGAGGAGCAGCTCCTGCCGCTGGTGGACGAGCACCTGGCCGGTGCGAACCGCGTGCTCGACGTCGGGTGCGGCGAAGGCCAAGTTGCACGGCGGATCGCACAGCTCGGCGCCGAGGTCGTCGGCATCGACCCGACCGCGGCCCAGATCGCGGTCGCTGCGGAACGGGCCGGCGGCCCCAGGTTCGTGCGCGCCGGGGCCGAGGCCGTGCCCCTACGCGATGCGTCGTTCGACGCCGCGGTCTCGTGCCTCGTGTTCGAGCATCTCGACCCGTTCGAGCCGGCGATCGCCGAGACCGCGCGCGTGCTCGCGCCCGGCGGCCGCTTCGTCCTGTTCCTGAACCATCCGCTGCTCCAGGCGCCCGGCAGCGGCTGGGTGATCGACCACATCCTCGACGAGGAGTACTGGCGCGTCGGCCCCTACCTCCCGGACGACGTGGCGACGGAGGAAGTCGCCCCGGGCGTGGACCTGCCGTTCATGCACCGACCGCTCTTCCGGTACGTGAACGAGCTCGCGGCGCACGGCTTGCTGATCGAGCACGTGGACGAGCCGCCCCCGGCCGCCGGCCTCCTCGCGCGCGCCCCCGAGTACAAGGACGCGGCGACGATTCCCCGCCTCCTCCTGCTGGTGACTCGAAAGCGCTAGTCGACCTTCGCCGCCTCGGTGGGGGCGCCCGGAAGGTCGAGCATGCGCTGGAGCGCGATGCGTGCCCACTCCGCCGTGCGGTCGTCGACGACGATCTGGTTGACGACCTCGCCGCGCGTAAGCGCTTCGAGGCACCACGCAAGATGCGGGCCGTCGACCCGGAACATCGTCGAGCACGGGCAGATGAGCGGGTCGAGGGACACGACGGTCTTGTCGGCATGCTCCGCGGCCATGCGCTGCACCATGTGAATCTCGGTGCCGACGGCGAGCACCGACCCCGACGGCGCCGACTCGACCCATTCGAGAATGCGCTCGGTCGACCCGACGCGGTCGGCGAGCTCGACGACCTCGTGCGCGCACTCGGGGTGAACGATCACCTCGCCTCCCGGGTGCTCGGCCCGGAACGCCTCGACGTGCTCGGTCCGGAACCGCTGGTGCACGGAGCAGTGACCCTTCCAGAGCAGGAAGGTCGCGTCCTTGACGTCGCGTTCCTCGAGCCCACCGAGGTCGTGCCGCGGATCCCACACGCGCATGTCGGGCTCGTCGAAGCCCATCTGGTAGCCGGTGTTGCGCCCCAGGTGCTGGTCGGGGAAGAAGAGCACCTTGTCGCCTCGGCCCAGGGCCCACTCGAGCACCGCCCGGGCGTTGGTCGAGGTGCAGACCGCGCCACCGTGACGGCCGACGAAGGCCTTCAGGGCGGCCGACGAGTTCATGTAGGTGATGGGCACGAGGCGGTCGACGTCGATGACGCCCTCGAGCGCCTCCCACGCCTCCTCGACCGAGTCGAGGTCGGCCATGTCGGCCATGGAGCAGCCGGCGTTGAGGTCGGGCAGGACGACGACCTGGTGGTCGCCGGTGAGGATGTCGGCCGACTCGGCCATGAAGTGAACGCCGCAGAAGACGATGTCGGTCGCGTGGTCGTTGTCGGCGGCGAAACGCGCCAGCTTGAACGAGTCGCCGCG
>DATFPZ010000145.1:0-4535 GCA_035264545.1 Acidimicrobiia bacterium | reverse complement strand
ACCTGCTCGCGCAGCTCGCGTCGGGCGCGATCCGCGGAACGGTCGCGCTCGAGGAGCTCGGCCACGACGATCCCGTCGACCGCGTGCGCACTCGTGCCCGCCGCAAGGGCGCCGACTGGGTGCTCACGGGCCAGAAGCCGCTCGTGCTCGACGGGCACACGGCGGACTGGGTGATCGTCGTCGCGCGTACCGAAGAGGGCTTGGGTTCCTTCCTGCTCGAGGCCCCGCGCGGCGAGCCGGTTCCGACCATGGACCCGACGCGCAAGGCAGCCCGCCTCGTGCTCGAAGAGCGCCGGGCGGTGCCGATCGGCCCGCGCGGCGACCAGACCGGCCTGTGGCGACGGGTCGTCGATGACGCGTCGGTCATGCTCGCAGCGGAGCTGGTCGGCGCGTGTGACGCCGCGCTCAGTCTCGCGACCGAGTACGCCAAGGTGCGCGTGCAGTTCGACCGGCCGATCGCGACCTTCCAGGCCATCCGCCACAAGGCGGTCGACATGCTGCACCAGCTCGAACTGGCGCGCGTGGGGACCCACTACGCGGCGTGGGCATCGGACGTCGACGACCCGAGCCGTGAGCGCGCCGCCGCCATGGCGAAGGGCTTCGTCGCCGAGGCGGCGGTGTTCATCTCCGGCGAGGACATCCAGATCCACGGCGGCGTCGGGTTCACCTGGGACTGCGACGCGCACCTGTACTACAAGCGGGCGAAGATGAACGACGCGATGCTGGGCTACCAGGGTTGGCAGCGCCGCCGCCTCGCCGACCTCGTGCTCGACACCGCGTGACACAGACGGGTCGCGACAAGGTCACCTCGCTGCACGACGCCGTCGCCGAGCACGTCCGGCCCGGCGACGCCCTGCACATCCTGGTCGGCCACACCCGCTGGACCGCGGCCGCGCGCGAGGTGGTACGTCAGTGGTGGGGGAGAGACCCTCGGTTCACGCTGGTGATGCTGAGCCTGTCGAGCCTCGGAACGCTCTTCTTCAAGGCCGGTCTCGTCGAAAAGGTCGTCACGGGGTACTCGGGCGACACGTTCCCGAACTTCACGCCGAACCCGATCTTCGCCGGCGCGTACGAGCGCGGCGAGGTCGCGGTGGAGCACTGGTCGTTCCTGGCCTTCGCGCAACGGCTCGAGGCGGCGGCATGCAACCTCCCCGCCGTCGTCACCCGCTCGATCGGTGGCTCGTCGATGGAGGCGAACGACGCGTACGCCCGCGTCGCGTCGCCCTTCGGCGAAGTCGGGCTGCTCGCCCCGTTGCAGCCGGACGTCGCACTTCTGCACGCGCCGGTCGCGGACCGGCGGGGAAATGTCGCGCTCCATCCGCCGCTCCTGGAAGGCGCGTGGGGCGCGCTGGCCGCCCGGCGTGGCGCAGTCGTCACCGTCGAGCTGGTCGTCGACGATCTGCGGCCCTGGTCGCACCTCGTTCGCATCCCGGGCCATCGTGTGCTCGCCGTCTGCGAAGCGGAGATGGGCGCGCACCCCGGTGGGCTGTTCACGGGCGAGCTACCCGTCGACGGGTACGGCGAGGACTACGAGTTCTGGGTCGAGGCGCGGGCAGCAAGCCACGGCGACGACTTCGACGCGTGGATCCGCCACTGGGTGCTCGAGGTGGACGACCAGCGCGAGTACCTCGCCCGTCTCGGCGGCGACCGAATCGCGGCGCTGCGGGTCAAGGCCGACCCCGACTCGTGGCGCACCGACGAAACCGAGTTCCCGCCCGACCTCGATGCGCCGCCGAACCGGTGGGAGCGGGCAGCGGTCTACGGCGCCCGGCATCTCGCCGAACGGGTGCACGCGCTTGATGCCGACGCGGTGCTCGCCGGCGCCGGTGTGGCCAACCTCTCGGCGTGGCTCGGCGTCGCCCAGGCCCGGTCCGCCGGCTGCGATGTGCAGTTGACGGCCGAGATCGGGCTGTGGGGCTACGAGCCGACGCCGGCCGACCCGTTCGTCCTCAACCACCGCAACTTCCCGCGCTCGACGATGCTCGGCGACGCCGGGCTCGTGCTCGGGACGCTCGTCGGCGGGACCGGCACGACGACGGTGGCCTGCCTCGGCGGCGCTCAGATCGACCGCTTCGGCAACGTCAACTCTACGCTCGTGCCGGACGGGCCCTTTCTCGTCGGGTCCGGCGGCGGCAATGACGTGGCGAGTGTCGCCGCGGAAAGCGTCGTGGTCGGCACGCTGACGCGCGGCCGCACACCGGCCGAGTGCGGCTACGTCACCTCGCCGGGACGCAATGTACGTGCGCTCGTGACCGACCTCGGCACGCTCGAGAAGGTCGACGGCGACGAGCTGGTGCTGACCGCCGTCGCCGGCGACGGGACGGTCGCAGAGCGGATCGGCGCGTGCCGCGCCGCGTGCGGCTGGGACCTCGCCGTCGCGCCAGCTGTCCGGGAGGTCGCGGGTCCGACCGCCGACGAGATCACCGCGCTCCGGACGTGGGATCCCCGCGGCTGGTTCCTCCGCGACCGCTGAGTCGGACCAGCGCGTCCATCCGGAGTGGAGGCGGCGCCGTCGGGGCGGGCCTATTCTCAGCCGACGAGCCAGGGCAGAGCAGACGAGGAGATCGTGGGCCGGGTCGCCGTCAAGGGCGTCACCAAGCGGTTCGCCGACGTGACGGCCGTCGACCACTTCACGCTCGAGGTCGCGGACGAGGAGTTCCTCGTCCTCCTCGGCCCGTCGGGCTGCGGGAAGTCGACCGCCCTGCGGATGATCGCCGGCCTCGAGGAGCCGACCGAGGGCACGATCGAGATCGGCGACCGCACCGTCAACGACATCGAGGCGAAGGACCGCGATGTCGCGATGGTGTTCCAGAGCTACGCGCTGTATCCGCACATGACGGTGCGCCGGAACGTCGAGTTCCCGCTGAAATCGCGCAAGGTCCCGAAACTCGAGCGCGATCGTCTCGTCGAGGAGACGACGAAGATGCTCGGGCTCGAAGGCCTTCTCGAGCGTAAGCCGGCACAACTATCGGGAGGCCAGCGACAACGCGTGGCCCTCGCCCGGGCGATCGTGCGGCGGCCCCAAGCGTTCCTGATGGACGAGCCGCTCTCCAACCTCGACGCCAAGCTGCGGGTGCAGACGCGCGCCGAGCTCGTCGAGCTGCGCCGGCGGCTGGGGGCGACGATCGTGTACGTGACCCACGACCAGGTCGAGGCGATGACGATGGGGGACCGCATCGCCATCCTCGACCAGGGTGTGCTCCAGCAGGTGGGACCGCCCCAGGACGTGTACGCGCGCCCGGCGAACCTCTTCGTGGCGCGCTTCATCGGCAACCCGCCGATGAACACGGTCGCCGGCGACGTGAGCCGTGTCGACGGAACCGTCGGCGTGCAGATCCCGGGCGGCGTGATCGAGCTTCCAGGCACGCTCGGGTCGGCGGTCGAGCGCCGCGGGTTGGAACACGTCGTGCTGGGCGTGCGTCCCGAAGACCTGATCCTCGGCGAGGGCAGCCCGGTCAGGGCGACCGTCTCCGTGATCGAGTCGCTCGGCCACGAGCGGCACGTGATCTGCCGCCTCGAGGACGGTCAGCTCATCATCGTGCGGCAGGCCGCGAACGTTCCCCTGCCGGTCGAGGCCAGTGAGGTCGGCCTCACGGTGGACACGTCGCGTCTGCATGTCTTCGACGCCGTGTCCGAGGAACGCGTGGACGCATGAGCACGCCGGCTGACGCGGCGCTGGACCTTCGACCCGGCGAGGCGCCCGCCGTCACCCCGGCGCCGCGCAGGCGTCGTTTCAGTCGGAGGGCGAGGGAAGCCGGGCTCGGGTACCTCCTGCTGCTCCCCGCGTTCGTGATCTTCGGTGTCTTCGTCTTCTATCCGTTCCTGCGCAATTTCTATCTGGGCTTCTTCTCGACGCCGCCGTTCCCGGGACAGCCGAAGAACTACGTCGGCCTCGACCAGTACCGCGACGTGCTGTCGTCGTCGGACTTCCTCGACAGCCTGAAGACCACCATCACGTTCGCGATCATCACCGTCCCGGTGGGGATCGCGCTCGGCATCCTGCTCGCGGTCCTCGCGCACCAGAAGCTCAGGGGCATCGGGATCTACAGGACGTTCTTCTCCTCAACGGTCGCCACGTCCATCGCAGTGGCGGCCGTGATCTTCGGGACGCTGCTGAGCCCGCAGGTCGGGCTGCTGCAGGGCATTCAGACCGAACCGTCCATCCTCCAGAACCCGGATCCCATCGTCGACATCAGCCTGCCGGTGATTCGGAGCTTCATCCCGTCGGTCTCGCTGGTAGCCGTGGCAGTCACGACGATCTGGCAGAACCTCGGCTTGAGCTTCATCCTGATGTCGGCGGGGCTCCAAGCCGTCCCCGACGAGCTCCAGGAGGCGGCCGAGATCGACGGCGCCGGACCGTGGTCGCGCTTTTGGCGTGTCACACTGCCGCTGCTGTCGCCGACGATCTTCTTCGCCTTCGTCGTCGGGTCGATCTTCGCCTTCCAGGCGTTCGGGCAGATCGATCTGCTCACGCCGCGGGGCGGACCGTTGAAGACGACCAACGTGCTCGTTTACTTCATCTACGACCAGCTCCA
>DATFPZ010000144.1:0-7118 GCA_035264545.1 Acidimicrobiia bacterium | reverse complement strand
CTCTCGCTGGCGATCCGTCCCGGGTTCACCATGCCCGCACGCGGCTCCAGCGTGGATGCGTACTCGCACGCCGACGGCGTGCTGCGCCGCACTGCCTGGTCGATGCAGCCCGCCGGCGTGCGCGGCCGGCCGACCGGCGCGTTGCTGTCCCTCGGCGACCACCCGATCGCCAAGGAGCTCCGCAGTCTCGGCCTGCCCGGGCGAGCCGTCTTCAGCAGCTCGATCGACCACGTACGCATGCAGTTCCAGGCCCCGGACGAGCTCTGATGCCGTCGGCGCCGGCGGTCGCGCTGGTCACGGGCGCGGGCAGCGGGATGGGCCAGCTGGCGGCGCGCCGCTTGGCCGCGGCCGGCTCGTCGGTAGCGGCCGTCGACGTCGACGACGACGGCCTCGCCGCCACCGTCGGACGCGCTCCGACCATGCGCTCGTGGACCTGCGACGTCTCCGACGCCGATGCCGTCGAACGCGTCGTGAAGGAGGTCGAGTCGGCGCTGGGGCCGATCGACCGGCTCGTGCACGCAGCCGGCATCTGCCTGCCGGCGCTCCTTGCCGAGCAGCCGGTCGACGAGATCGACCGCACGATCGCCGTCAACTTTCTCGGCACGGCCCGCATGGCGAAGGCGGTCCTGCCCGGGATGCTCGATCGTCGTCGGGGCGACGTCGTCGCGTTCGCCTCCCTCGCAGGGTGGCTGCCGAGCCCGCACCTCGGCGCGTACTCGGCGTCGAAGCACGCCGTGGTGGCGTTCATGGAGGTGCTCGCGCACGAGAACCGGGGGAGCGGTGTGCGATTCGCCTGCGTGTGCCCGCCGGTCGTCAACACGCCCATGGTCGCCGGTATCCGCGCGCGCGACGCCGCCGCACTCGGTGGTCAGGGCGGCATCGATCCGTCGGTCGTGGTCGATGCGATCGAAACCTCGCTCGAAGCGGGCGAGCTTTTCGTCCTGCCCGGCAAGGGCACGAAGTCCGTGTGGCGGACCCGCCGCTTCGCGCCCCGACTCATCTGGCGGCAGATCGAGCGCGCGACCAGTCACCCCTGAACCAGCCACCGGCGCACCCTCGGAGGTCATCGTGACCAAGCAGGTCGTAGCCGTCGACGGCGTCTTGCAGTACGAGCCTTTCGGGTTCACGAACTGTGTTCGGTCCGGCGACGTCCTCTGGCTCTCGGGCATCTCGGCCCTCGACACGAGCGGGCACGTGCTCGCCGACGACATCGAATCGCAGACGAGGCACACGTTCGACAACATCGAACGTGTCCTGCGGGCGGGCGGTTCCAGCCTGTCGGATTTGCTGCAGATGACGAGCTTCGTCGTCGACATGCCGAAGAACGGCCAGGGCTACGTGAACACCCGAAAGCAACTGCTCCCCGAGCCCACCTACACGAGCGCGACGATCGGCGTCTCTGCCCTCATGATCCCCGGGCTCCTGCTCGAGGTGCAGTGCCGCGCCGCAGTGGCTCGTTGAGCTCAGTGGACGACGACCAGTCATCACGAAGGAGTTCGTAGATCACCTCGTCGACCTGTTCGCCTTCGGGCCGGGCATGGTGTGAGCACGCCACCCCGGCGGATCGCATGCCGAGCTTCGTCATCAATCGGATCGAGGCCTCGTGCCGGCTGTCGGACCGCGCGACCACCTTGGACAGGTCGAGCTCGACGAAGGCGTGGTCGATCGCAGCGCTCGATGCTTCGAAACCGATCTCCCGCTTCCAGAATGCCGGTGCGACGAGGCACGCCAGCTCGGCGGCGTCGTCCTCGCTGTTGATGCCGAGGAACGCCGATCCCACGATCACACTCTCGAGCGTGATGACCCAGGGGCGTTCGACCGACCAGTCGGCGGCGACGTTGTGGGCCACGAACTCCTCCGGCCCTGGATGCGTCGGGCTCAGGTAACGGCGGTAGTCCTCGTCACTGGCGTAGCGGGCAATCGCCTTGCCGTCGTCAGGTCGGTACGGCCGCAAAACCAACCGTTCGGTGCGCAGCTCTCTCGGCTCGGAGCAAAGCACGTGTTAGCTCTACCCCGAACGCGGTCGCCCAAGCGGGCTAGATCCCTTCGGTGCGGTTCCGGGCTTCGTCGGCGGCTCGCCGCTCCGATCGCTTCTGCCGCTTCGCCGCCCGCTTCTCCTGCAGCGTCTTGCCCTTCTTCTTGTCCTTCGAGAAATGTGGCGACTTGTCGGCCATTCGTCCTCCCCGCAGCCCGGGATCAGCAGCTCCAGTGTTGCCAATTCGCCCCCGGCCGTCCATTACCTCGCGAACGCGAGCTGAATCAGGAGCACGACGGCGACGGCCGCGATGCAGAGCAGGTGATCGCGCAGGATGGACCGCGCCAGGCGGCTCTGCCCGGCGAGCGTGTCCGAGCGCATCCCGAGGCGCACCGCGCTCGTGACCGTGTGCGCGGCCGCGAGCGCGATCGCGGCGCCGGTCAACAGGAGCGACACCGCTCCCGCCCAGCGCGGGGCGTCGCCCTGAACGAGCTGCACGACGATCACGACGATCGTTCCCACCATCACCGCGGCGATGAGCCGGTTCATCGGCCGCGCCGCGGTCGTCACCCGCCGGTAGTAGGCGGCGGTCGACGCGACGACGCTCTCGGGAAGCTCACCATCACGACGGCCGAGCGCCTGCACGTCGAACATCAGGTCGAACCACAGCACCGCGAGCAAGAACCCGGCCCCGGCGCTGACGAACGCGGTCAAGGCAGAGAGTATGTCAGCCGGGCGGCCGGTACCTTCGGGGCGTGGAGCGTTGCCACGAGTGCGGCTTCGTATACGAGGACGTCCGTCGCGACGACATCGCGAGTGCGCTGCGGGCGTTGTCCGCAAGGTACGCCACTGTGCTCACCGATCACGACGACGTGCTCCGCGCGCATCCTCTTCCGGACGTGTGGTCGGCGCTCGAGTATGCATGCCACATGCGCGATGTGTATCGCGTGCAACACGAGCGCGTGCTGCTCGCCCTTGCCGAGGATCAGCCCGCGTTCGCGTCCATGCGCCGAGACGAGCGCGTCGTCGAGGAGCTCTACAACGAGCAGCAACCCTCGGATGTCGCCCGTGAAACGAGCGAGGCAGCCGAGTCCCTCGCCGGCACGCTGGAGTCCCTCGACGACGAGGGCTGGAACCGAACCGGCATCTACAACTATCCCGAACGTCGCGTCCGCACAGTCGAGTGGATCGGCCGGCACACCGTCCACGAAGGCGAGCACCACCTCGGGGACATCGATCGCCTCATCGGGCTAAGCCACCTCAACCGGGAGTGACTCGAGTCCGCGCAGCACGACGCGGCCGTTCCGTTCCGGCTCGCCCGCCAGCTCGAGGTCGGGGAATCGCCGCACGAGCGTGCCGATCGCGACCTGGGCTTCGGTCCGCGCCAGCGACGATCCCAGGCAGTGGTGGATCCCGTTCCCGAACGACATGTGCTGGCCGGCGTCGGGGCGGGTGATGTCGAGCTCGTCGGCCGTCCGTCCCCACCGGGCTGCGTCGTGGTTCGCGGACCCGAGGCACGTGAGCATGAACGTGCCCGCGGGCACCGTGGTCCCGGCGACCTCCAGGTCCGCGGTCGTGATGCGGCGGGAGAACTGCACTGGGCTGTCGTAACGAAGCAGCTCCTCGACCGCGCCACCGTCCAGCTCGGGATCGGAGCGCAGCCGGGCGAGCTGGTCCGGATGGCCGAGCAGCGCGAGGGTGGCGTTGCCGATCAGGTTCACGGTCGTCTCGTGGCCCGCGACATAGAGCAGGAGCACCTGATCGAGCAGCTCCTTTTCGCTGAGGCGGTCGCCCTCGTCTTCCGCCGCGAGCAGCCCCGTCAACAGGTCGTCGGCGGGATGGCCACGCTTCCAGGCCAGCACGTCCTGCACATGGGCGAGCATGTTGTCGGCGGCCGCGAGGGCGGCCTGAACCTCTTCGGGGCTGAGGATCGGGTCGAGCGTCTTCGTCAGCGTGTGCGACCACCCGCGCACTTCGTCGCGGTTGCCGTCGGGCATGCCGAGCATCTCCGAGATGACCGTGAACGGCAGCGGGAACGCGAGGTCGCCGATCACGTCGGCCTCGCCGCGCGCCGCCATGGCCTCGAGGGCGTCATCGACGAGCGTTTGGATCCGGGGCCGCAGCTCGTGGACCATCTTCGGCGTGAACGCCTTCGACACGAGCCGGCGCAGACGGGTGTGGTCGGGCGGGTCGACGTTGAGGATCGAGTGCGCGCCCCGTTCCCGGGCCTCGGGCGCCTGCTCGGCGAACATCTGCATGCGCGCTGTCGGCGTCGCGTTGTCGACCTCCACGCTGAGCGACGAGTCGCGCAGGACGGTCACGATGTCGTCGTACCGGAACAGCACCCATACCTCGAGCGGGCTGCGGTGCACGGGGTCGTGCTCGCGGAGCGCCGCGTATTGCCGGTACGGGTCGTCGAAGAACCCGGGTTCGAACGGGTTGAAGATCACGGGCTCGCCCGTCGTGGTCCCGGCCACGCCTGCAAGCTATACGGCACCGTCGGAACGGGTCTCCGACGGCCCGGCACGGGGATCCTTTCCCCGCCAGTCACATTCGGCTAGTTTCGACACTCCAGCCACACAAGCCTTGCCCGAGAACCAATGAGCGGTCACCCACGGCCCAGGGGCGGAGGGGCCCCGCGTGCGCCGGAGGACCGATGAGCGCCATCGTCGAGGTCGTCGCCCGGGAGGTACTGGACTCCCGCGGCAACCCGACCGTCGAGGTCGAGGTCGAGCTGATCTCCGGTGCGCGGGGGCGCGCGGCTGTCCCGAGCGGGGCGAGCACCGGCGCTCACGAGGCGCTCGAACTGCGCGACGGCGGCGAGCGCTACGGCGGCAAGGGTGTCCTCCGGGCCGTCGAGCACGTGAACGGCGAGATCGCCGACACCCTGCTCGGACTCGACGGCGTCGACCAACGCCTGGTCGACGACGCGCTCGTGACCCTTGACGGCACCGACACCAAGTCCCGTCTCGGCGCCAACGCGATGCTCGGCGTGTCGCTGGCAACGGCGAAGGCCGCCGCCGACGAGAGCGAGCTCCCTCTGTACCGCTATGTCGGCGGCGCGAGCGCGCACGTGCTGCCCCTGCCGCTCATGAACGTCTTGAACGGCGGCGCGCACGCCGACAGCAACGTCGACCTCCAGGAGTTCATGCTCGCACCGGTCGGCGCGGCGAGCTTCACCGAGGCGCTGCGCTGGGGCGCCGAGACGTACCACGCGCTGAAGGACCTGCTGCACGACCGCGGCCTGTCCACCGCGCTCGGCGACGAAGGCGGATTCGCACCGAACCTCGCGTCGAGCGAGGAGGCGGTGACGCTCCTCGTCAGCGCGATCGAAGCAGCCGGGTACCGGCCCGGGGAGGAGCTGGCGATCGCGCTCGACCCCGCGGCCACCGAGTTCTTCACCGACGGCCGCTACGCGCTCACGCGCGAGGGCGCGTCGTACACGCCGGCGGAATGGGTCGACTGGCTGGCTGCCCTCGTCGACCGCTATCCGATCGTGTCGATCGAGGACGGCATGGCCGAGGACGACTGGGACGGCTGGGCACTCCTCACGCAGCGCATCGGCGACCGGGTGCAACTGGTCGGCGACGACGTGTTCGTCACGAGTGCAGCGCGGCTGCAACGGGGCATCGACGCCGGGGTCGCGAATTCGATCCTGGTCAAGGTCAACCAGATCGGGACCCTGTCGGAGACGTTGGACACCATCCTGCTGGCGTCGCGACACGGCTACGCGTCGGTGATGTCGCATCGCAGTGGGGAGACCGAGGACACGACGATCGCCGACCTCGCGGTGGCGACGAACTGCGGACAGTTCAAGGGCGGCGCCCCCGCCCGCAGCGATCGCGTCGCGAAGTACAACCAGTTGCTGCGCATCGAGGACGAGCTCGACGGTGGCGCCCGCTACCTCGGCGGCGCCGCCCTGAGTCGTGGAGGCGGGCGTGGCTGATCGCAAGCGCACGGCGAAGGCCGGGAAGCGTCAATCTCGACGGCCGCCCTCGCGCAATCCCGCGGCCACCGAGACGCGCCACCGGCGCAGGGTGTTGGTGCGCGTGCTCCTCGGCGCCATGGCGGGCGTCGCGCTCTTGTTCGTGTTCGTCTTCCCGGCCCGGACGTTGCTCGCGCAGCGGCAACAGACGGAGAAGGAACGCAGCGAGCTCGAGCTGCTCCAGGAGCAGAGCCGCAAGCTCGAGGAGGAGTCGAGGCGGCTCCAGAGCGACGCCGAGGTCGAGCGCATGGCGCGGGAGCAGTACGGCTTCGTCTATCCGGGCGAGCACCCGTACGTCGTCGTCCCGCCGCCCACGACAACGCCGCCTGCTCCGACGACCTCGACTACGAAACCGAAGCCCTGAGGCGCAGGCAGCGCGACCAGGCGGCGCTTTGTCGCGCCGCCTGATCGCGCCCTGTCCTCGAAGCGCCGACCTAGGCGGTTAGGCGGCGGCTTCGTCGGCGCGGGCTTGGTCGAGCCCGCGGATGCGGCCGGTGAGCTCACGCAGCAGGTTGCGCGCGAGCGTCGGCGTGTCCTCGAGGACGCTCTCGAACCGGCGGGCGTCGATCACGTACACCTTCATCGGTGTGCTCGCGACGACGGTCGCGGATCGGGGCCGGTAATCGAGCAGGCCCATTTCACCGACGATCTCGCCGGCGCCGACCGTACCGATGACGTGCTCGCCGACCTTGACGCTCGCGTCGCCGTCGTCGATCACGTAGGCGGCGGTTGCGACCTCGCCCTGCCGGCACAGCACCTGCCCGGTCTCGAGAACGGCCTGGTCGGTGACGCCGGCCAGGCGGCTCAGCTCCTTGGGCGTGCAGTGCTGGAACAGCGCCACCTCACCCAGGCGCCTGATCTTCGGGTCGTCAACGTTCCGCATCCTTGTCCCCTCCCGCGATGAACTCGTCTGTGCAGCCTGGACCGCCTTGTCCGTGACGCCCATGACCGTGATCACACAAGGGTGGTAACGTCCGTTACGCGACGCCGCTTGTCGCCGTCGCGAGCTTCGGCTCTGACGGTCGGCAAAGCCGCCGTCTACGCGGATTCGAAGGCGCGGCGGCGGAGGGCGGGAAGGTCGGTGAGCACGATGCGCTGCCGGCCCGTCGTGAGCCAGCCGTCGGCGCGGAGCCGGCCCAGCGCCCTGCTGGTCGCCTC
>DATFPZ010000143.1:0-2845 GCA_035264545.1 Acidimicrobiia bacterium | reverse complement strand
AGCCGCCCACACGCCCCGCACGAAGGCGATGGTCTTCGTGTCGCCCGGGAACCCGAGCGGCGCCGTCTACCCGCCTGACGAGGTGGAGGTGATCGGACGCTGGGCGCTCGAGCGCGGCGTGTGGGTGATCGCCGACGAGATCTACGAGCACCTCACCTACGGTCCGCACCAGTTCACGTCGATGCCGACGCTCGTGCCCGACCTCGCCGACCAGTGCATCGTGGTCAACGGCGTCGCCAAGACGTACGCGATGACCGGCTGGCGGGTGGGATGGATCGTCGGTCCCATCGACGTGATGAAGGCGGCGATCAACCTCCAGTCCCACTCGACCTCGAACGTCTCGAACGTCGCGCAGCGAGCGGCCATCGCCGCGTTGACCGGCGACCTCGAGGCCATCGCGGCGATGCGTTCGGCGTACGAACGGCGGGGGACGCGCATGCACGAGCTGCTGTCGGCGATCCCGGGCGTGACGTGCATCGAGCCGCAAGGGGCCTTCTACTGCTTCCCGTCCTTCCAGGGCGTGCTCGGCCGCGAGATCGCCGGTCAAACGCCGCGCAACACGCTCGAGCTCGCCGCGCTGCTGCTCGACGAGGCCAAGGTCGCCATCGTCCCCGGCGAGGCGTTCGGTGCCCCCGGGTACGCGCGCCTCACGTTCGCGGTGTCCGACGAAGACATCGAGGAAGGCGTCCAGCGCATCGCCAAGCTCCTCGCCTGACAAGGAGAAGCAGTTGCCCTCCCGCGTCCTCGTCGCCGAGAAGATCGCACCCCGCGGGATCGAGGCACTCAAGGCCGCGGGCCTGGACGTCGACGAGCGCCTCGATCTCGATCCTGACCAGTTACTCGAGGCCGTGCGCGATGCCGCCGCGCTGATCGTCCGCAGCGCGACGCCGGTGACGGCCGAGGTGCTCGCCGCCGCCCCCGACCTGGTCGTGGTCGGTCGGGCCGGTATCGGCCTCGACAACGTGGACGTCGCCTCGGCCACGCGCCGGGGCGTAATGGTCGTCAACGCACCGCAATCGAACGTGCTGTCGGCGGCCGAGCACACGATCGCGCTCCTGCTGGCCCAGGCCCGCAACGTCCCCCAGGCCGACCGCGACCTACGCGGTGGCAGCTGGAACCGGTCCCGCTGGGAGGGAGTCGAGCTGTACGGCAAGACGCTCGGTGTCGTCGGACTGGGCCGCGTCGGCGTCCTGGTTGCTCAGCGCGCACATGCGTTCGGCATGCGGCTCGCCGCCTACGACCCGTACGTGAGCGACGAGCGCGCTCGCCAGCTCGGCATCCAGCTCGTCCCGACGCTCGAGGATCTTGTCGCCATGGCCGATTTCCTCACTGTGCACTCTCCGCGAACGCCCGAGACGATCGGCCTCATCGGTCGGGACGTCCTCGCCAAGGCGAAGCCAACGTTGCGCATCGTGAACACCGCGCGGGGCGGGATCGTCGACGAGGAGGCGCTCGACGAGGCGCTGCGCGAGTCGCGGATCGCCGGGGCCGCGCTCGACGTCTTCGACGAGGAGCCGACGACCGAATCACCGTTGTTCGAGCTGGAGAACGTGGTCGTCACGCCGCACCTCGGCGCGTCGACTGCCGAGGCGCAGGACAAGGCGGGGCAGACGATCGCCGAGCAGGTTGTGCTCGCGCTGCGCGGCGACTTCGTGCCCTACGCGGTGAACGTCGCTGCAAGCGAGGCGTCCGAGACGGTGCGCCCGTTCCTGCCGCTCGCCGAGCGACTCGGCGCCCTGTTCACGGCGCTCGCCGGCGCCGTGCCCGACACGCTCGAGGTCACCTACGAGGGCGAGATCGCAGATTACGACTGCCGCGTCCTCACGCTCGCGATCACACGTGGCGTCCTCGCGCCGGTCGTCGACGAGCCCGTGTCGTTCGTGAACGCGCCGCAATTGGCGCAGATGCGGGGCCTCGAGCTCCGAGAGACGAAGACGTCGTCTTCGCGCGACTACGTGAACCTGGTGACGCTCCGAGGCAGGGTAAGCGGACGTCCCGTCCATGTCGCCGGCACGATCACCGGTCAACGCGGCGAGGCCCGCATCGTCGGCATCGACGACCACAGCATCGAGGTCCCGCCCTCGAGCCACATGCTCGTCGTCCGCAACGAGGACGTCCCCGGCATGATCGGCACGGTCGGCACGATCCTCGGCGCCGCCGGCGTGAACATCGAGGACATGCGCGTCGGGAAGAGCCCCTCCGGCGAAGCCGCTCTCATGGCGCTGACCACGTCGACGCCGGTCCCGCCCGACGTGGTCGACGCCCTCCGAGCCGAACGCGGCGTCGTCGACGCCAAGCCGATCGAGCTGGACTAGCCACGTGCGTATCTGAGCGACAGGGGCTGTCGCTCAGATACGCACGTCGTCAGCGAGCCGACTTGCGGAGACCGTCGGCCTCGGCGGCGGCGGCGTCCCGGTAGCAGCGATCGGGGTGTGTCCGCTCGTAGTTGAGGCCGCCTGCGACGTGGAAGATCTTGCTCGACATCTTCGCCTTCACCGGGTGGCTCGCCGGGCACGTGTCGTCGGTCGGCTCGACCCACGCGTCACCGCCGCCCGCCGGCGCTGCCTGCGCGGCGACCGGCTCGGTGGCGGTCACCGGCTCCGCCGATGCCGGGGTCGCCGGGGCGGCAGGGTTCTCGACCCGGGGCTGCGGCGGGAACGGGGCCGGCTGAGCCTCCCAGTTCAATCCCGTCTCGGAGCGCTGCGACTCGAACCACCGCCAGACCGCGTAGGCGGTGCCCGCCACCACGCTCAGCATGAACGCTCGCCTCACGAATCGCCCCACGGCTGTCCCTCCTTCGACGGGAAGAGTCTCGCACGCGCGAAAGAAGTTGACTCTTCCCCCG
>DATFPZ010000142.1:0-2404 GCA_035264545.1 Acidimicrobiia bacterium | reverse complement strand
CGATCGACGCGACCGCTCGCGGCACGGTCGGCTGAGCGCCGTCGAGGAGGTCGTTCCAGAAGATCGACCAGCCGGGAGCGAGGAGTGATCCGAGCGCGGGCGCTGTGAGCACGCGGCCGACAGTCGAGACAACTCGCGGCCGCGGCAAGAGCGCGAGGTGCGCGGGCGCGGTCGTCGAATGGTACGGCGCGTATGTGTTCGCGAGGTACACGCGGTAGCGCCGCGCCGCGCGGGCCGGATCGGCCAGGGCGGCGTGCGCGGCGGCGCGGCCGGTGCTCATGGCCTGGGAGATACCCTCGCCTTGAAGTGGATTCACCAGTCCCGCGGCGTCACCGGTGAGGAGCACGCGCCCTCGCGCCGGGTTCGTTCCCACCATGCCCAGCTTGAGCCAGCCGCCGAGGGTCGGCGCAGGTGCCGCGCCCCGAAGGAGCCCCAGATCGCAGAGCGTGCGCACGAACGCGGGCAGCTCGCGCGCGGCGGTCGCGGCGCCCGCCCGGCTCGACAGCGTCCCGAGACCGAGCCCGAGATTGGCGCGGCCGTCGGGTCCGGGGAACAGCCAGCCGTATCCGGGGAACGCCCGCCACGGGGTTCGCTCCCACAGGACGATGTGCGGAAGGTCGACGCGCTCGTCGACATACGCGCGCACCGCGAATCCCCAGAGCACACGACCGGGGTCGACAAGGTCGGCGGCGGCGGCGACCCGGCTCGAAGCACCGTCGGCTCCGATGATGATGTCGGCACGAATATCGGTCCCGGTCGAGAGCGAGAAGCCCTCGAGCCCTCCGTCACCCCAGAGCGGTCCGGCCGCCCGGTCCACGAACGCTTCGGCGCCGGCTCCAGTCGCGGCCTCGTGGAGCGCGGCGTCAAACGCGGCGCGAGGGAGTGCGAGGGCATGGCCGGGATAGGTGCGGCCGGGGAAGCACGGGAGTCGAACCCGACGTGAGGTCGGTCCCACGACGACCATGTCGCCGACCGCCATCGCCCCTGGAATGGCGATGCCGAGGTCGGTGAGCACCTGGACGCCGCGCGGACCCACCAGGTCGCCGCACGCCTTGTCGCGGGGGAACTTGGCCTTGTCGACGAGCGCGACCCGGGCGCCGCCCCGGGCCAGCACCGTCGCCGCGATGCTGCCCGCCGGCCCCGATCCGACGACGAGCGCATCGAAGTGCCCAGCCTTCATCGGCCTCCTCGAGGGTAAGGACATTAGGGTTTGACTGCACCCCGGTCGAGAGGCGCGCCCATGCAACGCCGGGCAACCAGCGATCGCAACCGCTTTGCACGGGACCTCTTCAACGGACTCCCAAACCGCTACGACCTGCTGGCGGAGGTGCTCTCGCTCGGGCAGAACCGCCGGTGGCGGCGGGCGATGGTCGATCGGATCGTACCGGCCCGCCCACGTCGCCTCCTCGACGTCGCCACCGGTACTGCCGGCGTCGCGCTCCGGCTCACCGAGCAGACCGACGCATTCGTCACCGGCATCGACCTCACTGAAGCCATGCTGCGACGAGGCCAGGCCAACGTCGCGGCGAGCGCGGCGGACGGTCGCGTGGAGCTCCTCGCCGGACGCGCCGAGGACCTGCCGTTCCCCGACGCAGCGTTCGACGCCGTCACGTTCACCTATCTCTTGCGCTACGTCGCCGACCCGGCCGCCACTCTGCGGGAACTCACCCGAGTCCTCAAGCCGGGGTCGCCGATGGCCAGCCTCGACTTCTTGGTGCCACGCCACTCGTTCTGGCGGTGGTCGTGGTGGCTGTACACGCGGCTGGTGCTCCCGGTCGCCGGCAGCGTCGGCGGGCGTGACTGGATCGCGGTCGGGCGCTTCCTCGGCCCGAACATCTCCGCGCACTACCGGCGGTACCCGCTGGCGTGGACCGTTCAGGCGTGGCGGGATGCGGGTATGACCGACGTCGGAGTCCGCGAAATGAGCCTGGGTGGCGGACTGGTGATGTGGGGGACGAAGTCTTGTGCCTGACTCCGATCGCCGGCCCGCGTACTACAGCGCCCGGCCTGGTGGCTGGCGGGACTGGTGGTCGATCCTGCACCCGCCGTACACGGCATGGCATCTGTCGTACGTCGTCATCGGAGCGTCGCTCGCACCCCACCTCGACGGCGTCCGGCTGCTCGCGACGGTCCTGGCATTCTTCGCTGCGGTTGGCATCGCCGCCCACGCACTCGACGAGCGCCACGGCCACCCGCTCCGTACTCACATCCCGGACGTGACGCTTTTGGCGGCGGCCGGCGCCGGACTGGTCGCGGCCATCGGGTTGGGCGTCGCCGGTCTGTCACGGGTCGGATGGGTGCTCCTTCCATTCATCGTCGTCGGACCGATCCTCGTCGTCGCCTACAACCTCGAGCTCTTCGGTGGACGCGTGCACACCGACGTCGGCTTCGCCGCCGCGTGGGG
>DATFPZ010000141.1:0-3927 GCA_035264545.1 Acidimicrobiia bacterium | reverse complement strand
AGATCCCGCCGTCGACCTGCTGCAGGAGTGGCCCTACGCGATGCAGCAGTCGTTCCTCGACGACAGTGAGCCCAAAGGCGTCCACGCCTACTGGAAGACGGAGTACCTGGCCGAGCTGCCGGAAGACCTCCTGCCCATCCTGCGCGACCTGGCCGCCGACTGTCCGATCCACGACGCGCAGATCGGGCTCCTCCACCTCGGCGGGGCTCTGAACGAGCACGACTGGGACGACGGCGCCGTCGGCAACCGGGATGCCCGGTACGCCATCGGGGTGAACGGCTTGTGGGACTCCGGCGAGCCCGACGCTGAGGCGTTCCGCCGCTGGATCCGCGCCGGCTGGGACCGGATCCGGCCCTTCGCGACGGGCGGCAACTATGTCAACTTCCAGACCGACGACGACGATCAGGTGCCGGCCGACTCCTACGGCAAGAACTTCGAGCGCCTCCGACGCATCAAGGCCGAGTACGACCCGAACAATCTCTTTCGGGTGAACCGCAACATTCCGCCGGCTTAGCTGACGTCGTCGCAGGTGTGCTCGTCGGGGAGGAGCGGCCGGAAGACGACGTCGTACGTGGCGCCCGCCGACTGCCAGGCGTCGCCTTCGTGCGCGGTACGCGCCGAGTCGAGCACGGTGGTGGCGTCACTGCCGCTGAGCATGAGACAGTCGGTGCCGGCGAGGTCGCCGAGCGGCCAGGCGTGCGTGTCGCCGTCGGTTGCGTCCGACGGGTGGAGGAGCACCGCGACGCCAACGGGGTCGTAACGGCGCGTGCTGCCGGGCAGCACTTCGTCGCCGAGCGCGCCGGCGTCGCCGGCCAGCTCGATGAAGTTCGTGAGCCGCCTGCGGTTCTCGCGTTGGGCGGCGCTCACGCCGTCGCTGAAGTTCAGCGCATAGACATCAACCGTCCGCGACCGTCCAGCGACGCGCACGGTAACGGTCGTCGTCGGCTGGTCGGTGATCCCGGGGTCGCCGTAGTCGGGCGGCGGGTCCTCGAGCAGACCGGCGTCGCGGCCTTCGTCGATGATCTTGCCCAGGCCGTCGCCGGTGACGCGGAACTCCTGGAGGTTCGGGAGCGCCGGTCCCGGGAACTCCAGGGTGGTTGGCCCGACGATGATCACCCGACCGTCGCCGAACACACTGACCTGCGGCACCTCACCACGCTGCGCTGCTTCAGCTGCCAACCCGCCCTCGGTCACGACCCGCACAACGGCCGTTTGCGGCTCACCGCGGCCCGAGCTCGACGTCCCGGCGCACGCCGCGAGCATGACCGCCGCCGCGGCGAGGGCCAGCAGCCTCCTCATGCCCGGTCAGACGACTCCGCAGGCTCCTCGGTTCCCGTGTCGGCTTGCCGGCGGCGCTTCCGGTGCCACCGGATGCCGCCCTCGATGGCGGCCAGCAGCGTGTCGTTGTCGCGGGACAGCCGGTTGTGGACGTACCGCTCGAGACCGATGCGGCGCATCCAAGGGTTGAACGTCTCGTAGCGCTCCGTGAAATGGATGCGGGTGCGGCCGTCACCGAGGTCCTCGAGACGCTGGAAGCCCTCGGCGCGCGACCACAGAGGCTTGCCGATGGCGTCGTAGCGCCACGACTCGTGCAGCTTCACCTCCGTCAGCCATTCCCACGACTGGCCGACGCCGCCCGACAGCAGGAACCGCGGGACCGGGAACGTGCAGTGGCGCACGAGGCCGTTCCCGATCTCGTCACCCGGGTGGAGGATGTCGATCGTCCCGATCTTGTTCTTCGGCCGGTCGTCGCCGCGGTACCAGAAGACCTCCCACACCTCTTCGGGCGGCGCGTCGACGACGATGGAGAACGAGTGCTCCTGCACGGGCATTGAGCCTACGGCGGGGAGGGGT
This sequence comes from Acidimicrobiia bacterium, assembly GCA_035264545.1. Taxonomy (GTDB): domain Bacteria; phylum Actinomycetota; class Acidimicrobiia; order IMCC26256; family JACDBD01; genus JALZAA01. Next base: position 2,073 of record DATFPZ010000141.1, on the reverse strand, counting down.
ACCGTCGGGGGCGATGGCCGGTGGGATGGACGTGGCGGATTCGGTCCTCGACCTCATCGGCGACACTCCGCTCGTGCGGCTCGCGCGCATCGGGCGCGGGCTCACGTGCGATCTCATCGCCAAGATGGAGACCACGAACCCGGGCGGCTCGGTGAAGGACCGCCCCGCGGTGGCGATGGTCGATGCCGCCGAGCGTGACGGTCTGCTCAAGCCGGGCGGCACGATCGTCGAGCCGACGTCGGGGAACACCGGCGTCGGTCTTGCCATCGTCGCCGCGCAACGTGGCTATCGCTGCATCTTCGTGATGAGCGACAAGATGAGCGAGGAGAAGGTCGCGCTCTTGCGCGCGTACGGCGCCGAGGTCGTCGTGTGCCCCACCGCCGTGCCGCCCGAGCATCCCGACTCCTACTACTCGACGGCCGAGCGCCTGGTGCGGGAGACACCCGACTCGTTTCGGCCCGACCAGTACTCGAACCCCGCTAACCCGGCCGAGCACGAACGCTCGACCGGTCCGGAGGTCTGGCGGCAGACGGCCGGGCGCGTGACCCACTTCGTCGCCGGCATCGGCACCGGCGGGAGCATCACCGGCGTCGGCCGCTATCTCAAAGCGCAGAATCCCGACGTCCAGATCATCGGCGCCGACCCCGAGGGCTCGGTGTACTCGGGCGGCGCCGGCCGTCCGTACCTCGTCGAGGGCGTCGGCGAGGATTTCTGGCCCACGACGTACGACCCGGCGGTCGTGGACCGTGTGATCCAGGTGAGCGACGCCGAGTCGTTCGCGATGGCGCGTCGCGTCACCCGGGAGGAAGGGCTCCTCATCGGGGGGTCGTGCGGCACCGCGGTGCACGCCGCCCTCGTCGTCGGCGAGGAGCTCGGGCCCGAGGCCGTGGTCGTCGTGCTCGTGCCCGATTCCGGTCGCAACTATCTGTCGAAGATCTTCGACGACCAGTGGATGATCGACTTCGGCTTCCTCCGCTGCGGCGATGGTCCGTGCGCCGGTGACGTCCTCGGCGCCAAGGACCGCCGGGTTCCCGATCTCGTGCTGATCACGCCGGATCAGCCCGCGCGCCACGCGATCGGCATGATGCGCGACCTCGGCATCTCGCAGCTCGTCGTGAGCGTGACCACCGACCAGCCGCTGGCGGCGAAGGAGGTGAGCGGGGTGCTGAACGAGCTCGACCTCATGGACCGCGCCTTCGGCGACGCGTCGGTGCTCGACCGGCCGGTGAAGGAGATCATGAGCCCGGCCATGCCGATGGTCGGGATCGGCGAGCCGGTTTCGGCGCTCGTCGCCCAGCTCGACCGGGCCGCGTCGGTGCTGGTGCTCGAAGGCGGCCATCCCGTCGGGGTGCTGACCCGGTCCGACGTGCTCTCGTTCCTCGCGTCGCGCTCGCCCGGATGAGCGCGCGCCGCCGCCAACGGTTTTGGCGTCGCTCACCTGGAACTATTCGCGGTGACCGACGCCAAAATCCCGAAGGGGACGCGTTCGAGACCCGCGCCGTGCACGCGGGCCAGGAGCCCGACCCGGCGACGGGGGCGGTCGTTCCGCCGATAACGCTGGCGTCGACGTTCGTGCAGGACGCGGTGGGGAACCACCGCGGCTACGAGTACGCCCGCAGCGCCAACCCCACGCGCGCGGCGCTCGAGGCGTGCGTCGCCGAGCTCGAGGGCGCTGCGCACGGGCTGGCGTTCGCGAGCGGCATGGCCGCCGAGGACGCGACCCTGCGCGCCACACTCCAGCGCGGCGACCACGTGATCATCCCGGCCGACGCGTACGGCGGCACGTACCGCCTGGTCGCGCGCCTGTACGAGGCGGCCGGGGTTACCTGGACGGCGGTCGATCTCGCCGATCTCGACGCGCTCGCCGGCGCCTGGCGCGACGAGACGAAGCTCCTGTGGGTCGAGACGCCGACGAACCCGCTTCTCACCGTGGTCGACATCGCGGCGGCGGCGAAGCTGGCGCACGACCGGGGTGCGCGGGTCGTCGTCGACAACACGTTCGCGACGCCGTACCTGCAGCAGCCGCTCGGTCTCGGCGCCGACGTCGCGGTGCACTCGAGCACGAAGTACCTG
>DATFPZ010000140.1:0-7378 GCA_035264545.1 Acidimicrobiia bacterium | reverse complement strand
AGCTCGCCGAGGCGGTGGGCGTCGAGGGCCCCACCCTGACGCATCACCTCAACCGCATGGAGGCGGACGGGCTCGTCACCCGGCACCGTGACCCGGACAACCGGCGCGTCCATCGCGTCGAGCTCACCGACGACGGCGAAGCTGCGTTCCGGCGACTGCTGGAGACGGTCGCCGCGTTCGACGCCCGGCTGCGGGCCGGATTCTCCGACCGCGAGCTCACGGCGCTCCGGCGCCTGCTCGATCGGCTCCACACGAACGTCGCCCCTCCCGACCGCGTGGAGGCGTCATGAAGCTCGTGGTGCATCTCGCGGACTTCGGCTGGCCCGTCGAGGCCGGCGAGCTGGCCGGCCTCCTGGGCGACGTGGGCGAGCTGACCGAGGCCGGCGGCTTCGACGGCATCGCGGTCGGCGACCACCTCTGGCAGCACCCGATCATGGGCGGGCCCGAAGGCGCGTGCCTCGAGGCGTACACGACGCTCGGGTTCCTTGCCGCGCACACGGCGTCCATCCGGCTCATGACGCTGGCTACCGGCGCGCACTTCCGGTTCCCGGGCGTGCTGGCCAAGACGGTGACAACGCTGGACGTCCTCTCGGGCGGACGGGCGTGGCTCGGGATCGGGAGCGGTCACTACCAGGAGGAGTGCGAAGGGCTCGGCGTACCGTTCCCCCCGCTCGCCGAGCGGTACGAGCTGCTCGAGGACGCGCTCGAGACGTGCGCGCGCATGTGGGCGGGCGAGCACGGTGACGACCGCCCGTTCGACGGACATCACGTCCATGCGCAGCGCCTCCTCAACCTGCCCCAGGCGCTGCAGCGGCCGCATCCGCCGATCCTGATCGCCGGCGACGGCGAGCGTCGCACGCTTCCCTTGGTGGCGCGCTACGCAGACGCTTGTAGCCTGCGCCCGACGCCGGAGATCCCGCACAAGCTCGATGTCCTCCGCCGTCATTGCGAGAGTGCCGGCACCGACTTCGATCGCATCGAGCGCACCTGCGCGTACGCGTTCCAAGTCGACGACGGCGGACCCGCCACCCGTGAGCTGATTGCACAGCTGCAATGGCTCGCCGGGCTCGGCGTCGACACCGTCATCGGCCGCGTCGAAGGCCTCGAGCAACGAACGCCGGTCGAGCTCCTCGCGCGCCACGTCGTCCCGGTCATCGCCGACCTGCCGGCGCGATCGAAGCAGTGACCCTTCACGGAAGGAGCGGACGCCTATGAACGACGTCGACACGTTTCTGTCGGAATGGAGCAACGCCGAACGCAACGGCGACGGGACCGCTCTCGACGCGCTTCTCACCGACGACTTCCTCGGCGTCGGCCCACTCGGCTTCGTCCTGCCGAAGTCGATCTGGGTGCAACGCTTCGACCAATTCGGCCTCGCCTACGAGACCTTCGACCTCGACGAGCTGCAGACAAGGGTCCACGGTGACGCCGCGCTGGTGACCGCCCGCCAGACGGCGCGGGGAACGGCGGGAGGGCAACCGGTCCCCGAGGCGGTGCGCGCCACGCTGACCCTGGTCGTCGAGGGTGGCAGCTGGCAACTCGCCGGCATCCACATGAGCTTTATCGCCGGCACGCCTGGGGCGCCTCCGCTTCCCGGCGCAGCGGAGTAAGAAGGACCGATGGCTGTCTCGCTCAATCACACGATCGTCCCCGCCACCGACAAGCGGAGGTCGGCCGAGTTCCTCAGCGGCATTCTCGGTCTTCTCGAACCGACGCCCTGGGGCCCGTTCCTCGTCCTCCCCGTCGGCAACGGCGTCTCGCTCGATTTTGTGGACGCGCACGACTTCGACGAGCACCACTACGCGTTTCTCGTCGACGAGGCCGAGTTCGACCCGATCTTCGAACGCATCCGCACCAGCGGGAGCACGCACTACGCCGATCCCTTCCGGAACCAGCCCAACGAGATCAACCACCTGTACGGCGGCCGGGGCGTCTACTTCGACGACCCCGATCGACACCTCATGGAGGTGATCACCCAGCCGTACGGCGAGACACCCGAGGGTTGAACGGCCGGCGCGTCGATCGCTCAGCCGGTCGGGCAGGCCCAGCGGTCGTCAGCCGCCGTCACCGAGTCCTCGCCCGGCGGCGGGAACGGTGTCCGGAACGTGAAGGCGAACGCGGTGGGGCCGTGGCGGCGGAGGTGCAGAAGGCGTTCCTCTGCCTCTTTCACCGTGGGCACGTGGCCAACTGGTACCCACCACAGCGCGAGGTAGGCCTCGGCCATTTTCTCGAACCATGCACGGCGCCGGCCCATCACCTGGCGGTGCGGGCCCCGGTACGCGAACTCGGCGAGCGCGTCGATCGAGTCCCACACGGTGAGATTGACCAACAGTGAGTCGTCGTCGAGAACGGGCACCGCCGTGGCGTCGCCATCGTCGGTCTGGAGTCGCCACACGAATCCGGGGCTGGTGTCGCCGAGCGCGTTGATCGGCTCGAGAGCGGCGACGAAGTCGGCGAGTTGCGGTGAGTCGAGCGGCGCCGACAAGCGGGCGACATTCACCTGCGCCAGATGCATCTGCCGGACGGTAGCCGTTTGCACATCACAGTCGGAGGGACGCAAAATAGAACGCGTTTCACCGGTCCGAGGGGGACGATGCTCGACTACCTGATCCAGGGCGGCACGCTCGTCGACGGCACCGGCACCTCCGGCCGACAGGCCGACGTGGGGGTTCGAGACGGCCGCATCGTCGCCGTCGGCGATCCCGGCAGCATCGACGAGGCCGCTACCGAGACCATCGACGCCGCCGGCCTCGTCGTCTCCCCCGGCTTCGTCGACCCGCACACCCACTACGACGCGCAACTGTTCTGGGATCCGCTGGCGTCGCCATCGAGCGTGCACGGCGTCACCACGATCGCCAACGGCAACTGCGGCTTCACGCTGGCGCCGCTCGCCGAGCAGGACGCCGACTATCTCCGGCGGATGATGGCGAGGGTCGAGGGCATGCCACTGCCGGCGCTCGAGAACGGCGTGCCGTGGAACTGGTCGAGCTTCGGTGATTACCTCGACCGGCTCGACGGCAACGTCGCCGTGAACGCGATGTTCAACGTCGGCCACTGCGCGCTGCGCCGCAACGTGATGGGACCGGACGCCGTCGGCAACGAGGCCACCCCCGAGCAGGTCGACCAGATGGTGCAGCTGCTGCACGAATCGATCGATGCCGGCGGCATCGGCTTCTCGACCACGCTCGCGTTCACTCACTCCGACGGTGACGGCCAGCCCGTCGCATCACGGTGGGCATCGAAGGAGGAGGTGCTCGCGCTGTGCGGCGCCGTGCGCGACCACGAGGGCACGACGCTCGAGTACGTCACCGACGGCTGCATGCGCGGCTTCCGCGACGACGAGGTCGAGCAGATGGCGGAGATGACCCTCGCCGCCCGCCGTCCCCTCAACTGGAACGTGCTCACCGTCGACGCCAAGGAGCCCGAGCGGTACCGGGCGCAGCTGGCGGCGTGCGAGAACGCGGCGGCGCGCGGCGGCAAGGCGATCGCGTTGACGATGCCGATCCTCGTCGAGATGAACATGAGCTTCCGCAACTACTGCGCGCTCTTCATGCTGCCGGGCTGGAACGAGGTCATGAACCTCCCCGTGCCGGAGCGCATCGAGAAGCTGAGCGACCCGGCGACGCGGCAGTGGATGAACGAGCGCGCCCGCTCGAAGGAGGCGGGCGTGTTCCGCCGCCTGGCCTCGTGGGGTCGCTACCAGATCGGCGACACATTCTCCGCCGCCAACGAAGGCCTCAAGGGCCGCGCCGTCTACGACCTGGCAAAGGAAGGAGGTCAGGACACGTTCGACACGCTGCTCGACATCGTCATCAACGACGAGCTCCGAACGGTGCTGTGGCCCTTGCCACCCGACGACGACGAGGACTCGTGGAAGATGCGCGCCGACGCGTGGCGCAACCCGAACGTGCTCATCGGCGGGTCGGATGCCGGCGCGCACCTCGACCGCATGTGCGGCGCGCCGTACACGACCGTCTTCCTCGCCGACATGATCCGCGGCCGCAAGCTCGTCCCGATGGAGGAAGCCGTTCACCTCATCACGCAGGCGCCGGCGGAACTGTTCGGGCTGCGGGACCGGGGCGTGGTGCGCGAGGGATTCCACGCCGACCTCGTCGTGTTCGACCCGGAGACCATCGGCGCCGACGAAGTGCGCCTGGTCGAGGACCTCCCCGGGGGTACGGCGCGCCTGTTCGCCGCTTCCACCGGCGTGCACCGCGTGTTCGTGAACGGCCGCCCGATCGTCGTAGACGGGGCGACGACCGGCGACCTCCCCGGCACCGTGCTGCGCTCGGGACGCGATACCCGCACGGTGCCGGTGCCGGCCGGAGCCTGATCCCCGTGACGGTCGGGGCACGGCCGGCGCCCGTCCGCATCGACGACCTCGCCGATCCCCACTTCTCCCCCGAGACCACCGAGATCCTGAACGCCATGGTGGCCATGGCGGAGGGTGTGCGCCTCGAGCCCGACGCGCTCATGGAGGAGGCCGTCGCCAAGACGGGCCTGTCCGACTTCGGGGACGACGGCTTCCGCGAGCCGCTCGACGTGCTCTGCACGGCGTTCCGCACCGAGGCCGGGCTGAGCGGGCCGGGGGTGGTCAGCAACCACGGGCTGCTCGTGCAATTGCTCGCGAACCGGCTGCTCATCCAGGACCTGTTGCTTCGACATCCCGAGATCCACGACGTGCGCATCGAAGCGCCGATCATCGTGTGCGGTTTGCCGCGCACCGGTACGACGCACCTGCACAATCTCATGGCGGCGGACCCGGCGCTGCGCTCGCTGCCGTACTGGGAGAGCCTCCAGCCGGTGCTTCCCGAGTCCGAGCAGCCGGCGCCGGGCGAGCCCGACCCGCGCATCGCCCGCACCGAGGTCGCGCTCGACTTCGTCAACACCTCGATGCCGTACTTCAAGCGCATGCACGAGATGACCGTTGACCACGTCCACGAGGAGATCCAGCTGCTGGCGATCGACTTCTCGACGATGCTGTTCGAGACGACGTCGGCCATGCCGACGTGGCGCGACTACTACCTCGCCCACGACCAGACCCCTCACTACGAGTACATGCGGACCGTGCTCAAAGTGCTCCAGTGGTTGCGGGGCGGCGAGCGATGGGTGCTCAAGTCGCCTCAGCACATCGAGCAGTTCCCGGTGCTGCAGGCCACGTTCCCGGACGGGACATTCGTCGTCACGCACCGCGACCCCGTCTCGGTGACGACGTCGGTGGCGACGATGATCACGTACACCGCGCGACTCAGCCACGAACGCGTCGAGCCCCACTTCATCGGCGGCTACTGGGCGGACCGGATCGAGCGCATGCTCCGGTCGTGTGCCGAGGAGCGCGACGTGCTACCCGCCAGTCAGTCGATCGACGTCCCGTTCGACGAGTTCATGGCCGACGACGTCGCCATGGTCGAGCGCATCTACGACCTCGCCGGCCAGCCCATGACCGACGCTGCCCGCGCCGCGATGCAGTCGTTCATGGATGAGCACCCGAGGGGCAAGTTCGGCGGCATCCGCTACGACCTCGCTGACTTCGGCCTCGACCCTGTCGAACGCCGCCGCGCGCTGCGCTTCTACACCGACCGCTTCGGGGTGACAGAAGAGTCCTAGACGAGTGGCGCGCTCGTCTGCGCGTCGAGGAACGCGTCGATCCGGTCGGTCCAAGTTCCGACGTCTCGCAGCTGATGGGCGACGTGAATCTGGACGCTGGGCAGGAGCTCGAGCAGCCGCTCGGACGTCGACAGGGGATGGCCGTCGTCGGAGACCCAGGGAAGGAGGAGCGTCGGCGCAGTAACCGTACGGACCGCCTCCTCGGAGGGGAGGTCGCTGCGCGCCGCGCCGCGGAGCACAGCCGGCAAGAGCTGTTCTGACACCTGGGGCACAGGACTGAACCGGTCGGCAAAGTCGGCCAGGATCCCGGGCGCGGGCAGATTGCTCAGCTGCTGGAGATATGTCTCCATCCCGAGTCGCTCGACGAGCACCGCCGCGGCCCGGTACAGATCGGCCTGCTCGTCGCGGGTGTCGTACGCGGTCGGGGCGAGCATGAGCACGAGCGCCAGCACTCGGCGTGGCGCTTGGATTGCGGCGTGCAATGCAGTGGCGGCGCCCATCGAGGCACCGCCGGCGACGAACTGGTCGACGCCGAGCGCGTCGGCGAGCGCGATGAGATCCCGGCCGAGGTTGTCCCAGCGGTAGTCGTCGGGCACGGGAGCGCCGCTCGACAGTCCGTGGCCGCGCGCGTCCCACCGGATGACCCGGTACCGGCGGGCAAGGCGAGCCCAGTCCATGACCAGGAAGCGGTCTTCCTGCTCCATGCTGCTGACGAGCCCATGGCCCCAGAAGAACGGGAGCCCTTCGCCCTCGTCGGAGACCGCGATATCGACGCCGCGAGCAGTGACCACGGCCGTCAGTCTGGCCTGTGCGGGCCGTTCACGCGGGGTGCACGTCCTCGAGCGGCTTGCCGGAGAGGCGTTGGCGCACGATCTGCTGGAAGTTCGGACAGGCGAAGATGTCCTCGTGCGGACACGCCAGCGCGTGCTCGACGGCGACACGAGCGGCCTGGGCTTCGGCGATGCGCTCGTCGAGCTCGACGAGCTTGCGCCGGACGAGCTCGCGCCAGGCCCCTGGGGACTTCGAGCGGGCCGCCATGAGCCGGCGGATCTCGTCGAGCGTGAAGGTGTCGCGAAGGAGGAGGACGGCGCCGACCACGCCGACCGCCTCGGGTGTGTAGCGGCGGTGGCCGGAGATCCGGGTGGCGTGCCGGAGGAGACCGACCTCCTCGTAGTAGCGCAATGCTGACGTGGCGACGCCGGTACGTCGCGAGAGCTCGCCGATCGTCAGCAGGTCGCCGTCCATCCCTTGACTTCAAGTGTACTTGAAGTTGTTGGATCGCGTCATGGGACTCAAGCAGAAGACGATGCGGGCGCTGGTCGCGCAGTTCCACCGGCCCCACGGTGCCGGCGGCCGAGCCGCGGGCTGGGTCATGGCGCACCGGGGATCGAACCGCAAGCGCAACGTCTGGGCCGCCGGGCTCCTCGACGTGCAGCCCGCCGACCGGGTGCTCGAGATCGGTTTCGGCCCCGGGATCGCGATCGCCGAGCTGGCACGGCGCGCCACACGGGGCCGCGTCGTCGGCGTCGATCACTCGGAGCTGATGGTCCGCCAGGCGTCGCGCCGCAACGCCGCGGCTGTCCGCGCCGCACGTGTTGAGTTGCGGCTCGGCACCGCGGAGCAGCTCCCGGTGTTCGACGAGCCGTTCGACAAGATCCTCGCCGTGAACTCGTTGATGTTCTGGGACGACCCTGTCGCCCGGCTGAAGGAGTTGCGCGGGCTCCTGCGTGCGGGCGGACGGATCGCGATCGCGTTCCAGCCTCGTGCCCCG